>NZ_JAWOTK010000027.1:0-46596 GCF_033338855.1 Vibrio sp. Vb0937
CTTATTAACGTGGTGATGTCGGGATTTTGCTCTTCCATTAACGCCATAAACTTACGTGCTTTGTTCCCAGAAAAGTGAGAATGCAGCATGTCATCACGCTTAAGAAAAAACGTATGACCGTTGAAGTTGTGTTGAGTTATCGGGCTTTCAGAGAGTTTCATGTGACTGCTGACGTGTCCAACCACGCGACCTTGCCGTTAAAAAGGGCGCGTAGTGTAACGCCATTAAACCCAGATAAAAAGTCTGTGTTTCAGTACAACCATTTCGGTTATTCCTGATGCTCTGACGCAAGATCAATTACTGCCTCACAACCACCTTCTGGATGTGTACCAATCTTAAATTGCCAGCCATAGCGTTGGCACAAATCATCCACAATCATCAAACCTAATCCGTGCCCATCTGAGTGCGGAATGGTCGAAAAGCCTTCACCTTCATCGCGCACCGAGATGGTGTTTTCATCCATGCTGATATGAATTGATCCCGATGGTGTCGCGGCGATGCCGTTGCGAATCAGGTTACCAAGAATTATGGTCAACACGGCATTGGTCGCACGCGTTCTTGGGTTGCCGTCGTTCTGTACATTAAAGTTGAGTGCTTTCTCATCCGCCTGAGCTTGGCTTTGGAAGATGATTTGGTTGAGTTCTTCTTCGGTGATGCTGCGCACTGGTGAATCATCTGCATTACGCTCGTAACGTACTAAGCCGAGTAGGGCATCCACCATAGTCGACATTTGCTGCGTTGCATCCTGAATTCGATTCACTTGGCGGGTCTGGAAATCTGTGTTCGCACTTCTCGCCAGTAAGCTACTTGAGCCTTTCATCACGGTTAACGGTGTACGCAGTTCATGGCTTGCGTATCGTGCAAAGGCTTGCTCTCGCTTGATGACTTGGTTGATTTTGTGGCGATATTCATTCAACTCATCCGCGAGGGTTTGGAACTCTTTGGCCGAGCCCTCAGGCACACTAAAGGTCTGCGTGGCATCGCCTTGGTGGTGATCGAGTTGAGTTTTAAGCGCATTGACGGGTTCAATTAAGCGCTGTGATAAGCGCAGCAGCAGACTACCAAACAGAAACACCAGCACGGCGACAATGGACAGCACCATAGCGACGACGAGAATGAATTCCTCTGAGGTGATCTCGATTTCATCAATCAAGGAAACCAGAATAACGGGATGTTCAACGCCTTTGTAGGTGTAAGTGCTCATGTAAACCATGCGCGAGTATTCACCGTCTTCTACTTCATCAAGAAAGTGCTTTTGACCAATCAGGTATTTTTGATAGCGCTCGGCAACCAATGAGATGTCGTTGTATGCAGTGGTGAGCAGGTCAAGCTGAATACTGCCTTGCTCTGGGTGGGACTGGAAATGTTCAATTGCTTCTTTTTTGTCGACCATAATACGACGCTCGCCCACGCGGTCTTCAGACCAAAGCAGGGAGCCGGTAATCAACAAAAAGCAGAAGATGCCAATCACGACCGACACAAAAGAGAAAAACAGAGCGAGTCGCCCTGTCATACTTTGTGTGCTTTGCGTGCTAGCAAGTAAGCGATTGATCATGCACCTGTCTCCAAGCGGAAGCCAACTTTCGGCACGGTGATAAGCACATGTTGTTCAAATGGCTTATCAAGTTGGTTGCGAAGTTGGTAAATGTGGCTGCGCAGAACGTCGTTGTTCGGCTCGTTCTCTTGCCAAAGTTGGAAGGCAATTTCTTCGCGTGTCACTACGTCTGGCGCGCTTTTCACAAGCATTTCCAGAATGGTGTAAGTGGTAGGGTTTAGCGCCAACAGTTTATCTTGGCGATAAGCTTTACGCGTTTTTTGGTCGATAGACACTTCACCGTATTCCAACTTGCTCGATGCGACAGTGCCACGGTAACGGCGGATCAGTGCCATCATACGCGCTTCAAGAATATCCAGATCGAAAGGTTTGGTCAGATAGTCATCCGCACCGTGTTGGAAGCCTTTGAGCATATCGTCACGGCTATCGAGCGCCGTCAGCATAAGTACCGGTGTGTTGTTGCCCGCGTCGCGAAGTTTATTACACATGGTCAGGCCATCCATGCGTGGCAGCATGAGATCGAGCAAGATGATGTCGAAGGTGTTTTCCATCGCTAGTTTCAGGCCGAGTTCGCCGTTGTCTGCATAATCGAGTTCCATACCTGCACACTCAAAATAATCGAACAGCATGCCTGCAATTTCTCGATTATCTTCGACTAAAAGTACGCGTTTCATGTATTTCTCTCCAAGTGGGCAGGTGTTCGAAAATAAGACTTCGTCTTAACCGAACATTATTCACTAAGGACGTGAAAAAGATGTCAATAACATCTCTTTCACGTTGATGTTTGTAGACTGGATTCATTCATCGGATTTAGTGGAAGAGTAGCATGTCAACCTTCAACATTCACGCTGCAACCTTTTCAAAGGTGAGCCAACACACTGAGCCTAAAACAGTTTTGTCTGTTGTGGTGCCATTCTTTAACGAGCAAGAAGTCTTACCTGAATTTCATCGTCGTTTAGCCGCCGTTTTGGATGAAATGCCAGAACGCTGTGAAATCGTTTATGTGGACGACGGCAGCAAAGACGAGAGCCTAATGATCGCGCAAAACTTTTCTCAATCTTCTAGCGACGTTCGTTGTATTGCACTAAGCCGTAACTTCGGCAAAGAGTCCGCCATGAGTGCGGGTCTGGAACACTGTCAAGGTGAAGCGGTGATCGTGATTGATGCCGACTTGCAAGACCCGCCTGAGTTGATCCCGCAAATGGTATCAAAATGGCGTGAAGGGTATGACGTGGTGAACATGCAGCGCAGCGAGCGCCACGGTGAAACTTGGTTCAAACGCTTCTCGGCCGCTTGCTTTTACAAAGTGCTTAACAGCATGGCGAAATTGGATGTGCCTGAGAACGTGGGCGATTTCCGTCTACTGAGCGCAAAAGTGGTTAAGCACATCAATGCGCTGCCAGAACGTAACCGATACATGAAGGGCATTTTTTCTTGGCCGGGTTTCAAGCAAGTGACGGTTCAGTTTGAGCGTGACGCTCGTTTCTGTGGTGAGACCAAATGGAACTATCTCAAGCTGATTGGCCTTGCAATGGATGGCATTACCTCGTTTTCCATTCGCCCTTTGCGCTTAGCGACACTTGCTGGTGCGTTAGTGGCGTTCAGTGCCTTTATCTATGGCGTATTCATAGTGATGAAAACCGTTGTGTTTGGTGAACCCGTCACTGGTTACCCATCCATGATGGTCGTCCAACTTGCCTTGGGCGGTGTGCAACTGCTGTCGATTGGCCTTTTGGGCGAGTACATTGGCCGCATTTTTGTCGAGACCAAGCAACGTCCTCTTTATCTTGTTCAGTCCGTTTACGAGCAGCCTGCAAAACATCAATCCATCCAAACCATGAAGTTTAAACTTGGAGAAACCGCGTAATCATGAGTATTAATAAAACCCATTTGTGGTTGTTGTTGGCGTTTGCTCTTTTACTCCGTCTTATTTCACTTGCTGCTTACCCTTTGATGGACACCACAGAAGCCCGCTACGGCGAAATGGCGCGCTTAATGGTGGAAACCGGCAATTGGCTTACCCCACAGTTTGATTACGGCGTGCCTTTTTGGGGGAAGCCCCCCCTGTTCACGTGGATGAGTGCTTACGGCATTGAGCTGTTTGGATTGAATGAATTTGCAGTGCGCGCGCCTCATTGGTTAGCGGGTGTTGCGACGATTGTTTTTGTTGCTTTCATGGCGCATCGTGCAGGCTTTAATGCTGTCATCGCAGCGTTGGTACTGGCGACGTGTGGCATCTTTTCAATTGCGGCGGGTGCGGTGATGACAGACATGGCACTGACGTTGGCAATGACGATGGCGATGGTTGGTTTTTACTATTGCTGGCTTGGCAAAGACAAACACAGCCGATTGTGGGGTTACCTCGGTTTCTTTGGCTTGGCTTGCGGGCTGTTAGCGAAAGGTCCAGTGGCGATCGTGATCATGGGCATCGCAGTATTTCCTTGGCTCGTGATTCAGCATGGTTTCTTTGGTGCCTTCAAAGCCTTGTGGCAGCGTTTTCCAATTGTGTCGGGGTTGGCGCTCATGCTGGCGATTGCTCTACCTTGGTACATCATGGCTGAAATGGCGACGCCTGGATTTATTGATTACTTCATTGTTGGCGAGCACTTTAAGCGTTTTGTTGTCAGCGGTTGGGAAGGGGATCTGTATGGTTCTGCTCATGATCAACCACGTGGGATGATCTGGGTATTCTGGCTACAGTCGGCTGCGCCTTGGTCAATTGTATTGCCTATCTTGGCGTGGAAACGTCGTAAGGTGCTCAAAGCCATTGAAACTGATCATCAAGGTTTGTTTAGCTTCCTGATGTGTTGGCTGATTTCCCCAATGATCTTGTTCACCATGGCTGGGAATATTTTGCCTGCTTACGTGCTACCGGGTGTGCCTGCATTGGGTATCTTGATTGCGATGCTGGTGGATAAACACGATTTCAAATGGCTGACCGGAACGGCAGCGGTGTTGCCAGCGCTGCTTATGATTGCGATGTTGGTTTTGAATATGGGCAAAGCAGATAGCCGCAGCGACCGCATCATCTTCGCGCAAATTAATGACAACGCTCCAGTCTTCTACATTGGTAAGCGCCCGTTCTCAGGCCAGTTCTATAGTCATGGTCAGGCGAAAAAGCTTGAAGATAAGAATGACTTAAACAATCTGAAGAAATTCCACCTGATTGGTAAATCGCAGCAAGTGGATAGCATGATTCATGAAAATGCGTTGAGTTGTACCAACGAGTTCACAGCAAAATCGAAACGCTCACTCTACACCTGTGTGGTTGGGTAACGGAATGTGCAAATTACCAAGATTTGCTTCTTTAGAAAGGTTTGCTTCGTTAACAAGGTTTGCTCTGGTAGGTGGTGTCGGCTTTATGGTCGACACCCTTATCTTTTCTGTGTTGTTCCATTGGTTTGGTCTGGAGCTGATGTTGGCTCGTGGGATAGCATTTTTGTTTGCGGCAACCACGACGTGGCTTGGCAATCGCTGGCTGACTTTCTATCAAGCAGAAAAAACCAACCCTTTCGCTCAATGGCAAAAATTTATGGCGAGTGCCTTTATCAGTGCTTTGCCGAACTTTATTGTGTTCAAAGGCGTAACGCTCGCGCTAGGAACGCAAGGGGTGATGGTCTATTTGGCTTTGATCTTAGGCATATTGGCAGGCATGGTGAGTAACTATTTACTCAGTGCAAAATGGGTGTTTAGTTGAGGATAGAAAGGTTCGGGCTTACTATCCTATCCTCGAGTTAAAAATTCGTTATTTGAACCAATTTTTCTTTTTGTACATCAGAGTAAACCTAAAGCTTTTCATGGGGGGATGTAAAAAGGTAAATAAGCCAAGGTTTATACCTTGGCTGCCGTTAGTTCAGATTTTGATTGTTCGATTTCAGACTCGGTTTGCCACTTACCGTTGTAAAGGTATTCACGCTCAGGAAGCGGGGCATTTGATGCTCTTAAATCAAATACCTCATCGGCTTTATATTCTCTATTACAAACAGGAATGTTAAACAGTCTAGCTTCTGGCTTCGATTCAAACAGCTTTTTGTGGTCATCTACCTCTGTACAATCCAGCTTATATTCCGTAGCTAACTGATTTACCATCGATTCTAAGTCCGTTTCAGTTTTGAAAAATACGTAGCAATCAGATCTACTATGTGAACGGACAATAGTGTTGTGTTCCATATCGATATATTCACACTTATCCTGCTTAAAGTAGAACTGGATCACTTTGCGCTTTTTGTTGTAGTCGGCAAACAACCAATCTTCACGCTCTCCAATTCTCACTTCTGTTGGTTCATCGGGCTTGCGTTTTAACATACCAAATGAGAATAAAATAAGAGCGCCCGCTCCAGCTAACGCCATCGGGCCAACTACCGCTACCATCAAAACGCAAACTACCGCACCGATCCAGCCAACGGCTTGTGTGGCGGTATTCGCCCACTTAGGCATGTTGCGACGCTTCTTCATCACAAAGCCTTTGTCAGAAAAGATATAGTCATAGCGATAGTCGAGGCCAATCGTAAGATAAAAGATCCCGGCCATCATTACTGACAAGATAAGGCCAAAAAAGGTCACGACAAGCGTATCACTTGAGTGTGTCAAAAATACAATTCCAAATAAGAAGCTCATAAATGGCAAAGCCGTTAACTTGTAATGGTAGCGAAATGGCTCTTCTACATCATACTTATGCCATGTTGTTAAATTGTCCCCTTTGAGAATCTCTTGCTCTTGTGCTTCTTGATAAACCGCCAATTCTTCTGGGGTGATATAAAACGGTGAATATGCCAAGGGTTACTCCTGAAAACCTAGTGTGCCAACAGCGGGGGTGAGTGTTTTTTTAATTATGTCTTGTTTGATATTGTCTGAAATAATGCCATAAGTTGCACTCTGTTTTATGCCGTTTTGGAACCAATACTCACGCTTAGCAGGGGCATCATCTTCCACATCGTAAGCTACTTGCATTGCAAGGTAATGATCTGCTTCTTCAATTGGCAAGGTTACTTTGTACACCAGTGATTCTTTGCTCGCTTGATCTTGAGTTTGTAGCGTGACTAAATCTGCGTTTTGATGCCACGAGCCTGACATCAAATCATCTTCTGTTGCCTTGCTGTTAGTTCTCAACGTAATACCATTCGTTGCAGCACGCCTTGGCAGTTGAATATGCACTTCCAAACCGATTAACTCACGATGTGTGTAACCTGGGTAAGCTTGTACTTTTTCAATAGGTTGATGGTATACCGTAGGCTGTTGAATAATAGATTGTAAGTCAAACAGCGCTTGCTGAACCAATGCTGAATTATGCTTCTCTCGTTCGGGTAAGCTCGAAGATTGGCTCCACTGAGTGCGAGTCGGGTGATAACCCCAAGGCAGTTTATCTAACCATTTTTGGAAATCATCTTGTTTCAGTTTATTCAACTTATAATTGATGGCTAGGTATGCAATCGTGAGAATAACCAGGCCGGCCGTTATAGGCCCGCCAAAGGATAAGTTTAATGCAAATTGTCCAGTTAACCCTCCGTATACTTGGAATATACCGACAGCTGACATTGCTGTTAATACTAGGGAATTTGCTACATGCAGATATTTTTCTTGACCATAAACTTTGTCAGCACTCTGCCAAGAACGGTAAGCCTCAATACCCGAAGCTAACGCACCTAAAGCCCCTGTGATTGCTAGCCATTTATTGAATACCTTTAGGTCATCAAGGTTTAAGTTTTTAAAGGTATCTTCGTTTCTATTCACTAACTTTTTTAAGACATTATATGAATGTGACCTTAACCTAGGTTCACCCTTCACTTTCTCCCATAACTTACCTGTACGAACACCTGTCCAAGCGTTGACTGTGTAAAATAACTTTTGCTGGATATCCAAAAATTCATCTGAGGACATTAACCCCGTGTCTTGAATACTGCTCATGGCATCACCAAGCGCGATGCAGTTAAATATTAATGCCAGAAAGCCTAGACCACCGGCATTCTCGAACAGTTTATTCAAATCATTGAGCTTATTCATCACGATCCGCGTTCTAAGCTCGATGGTTCTTTGAGGTAGATCATCAGGTAACTCAATGTACTGCGGGTACTCCAATGTAGCTACAGCGAGAGCCTTCTTAATAGTCTTTTTATTTTTTAAAGCTGTTGTGTATTTAGAGTCAGCTTTGCGGTTATTTTTCTGGAAGTCAGCAATGATTGCATCGTTTTTTTCGAGCTTAATCAGATAATCATTTACGCGTGTTTTCCATTTTTTAAAATCGTGAGCGTAACCTTCTTTTATTGTTACGGGCATATTGTGTGCCATATGTTCTGCAATAACGGCAAATAAATAATAGCTATGACGGTTCAGAGGTTTAGCGAAAACAGGCATCAGCGAAATTGATACTTGTGAGGTCATGCTAACACCAAACTCTACAACGCCTTTTGCAAGCGCACCTATTGCAGATTTAAAAATAATATCCAGCTCTTGGAAACCTTTGGCGATATCTTTGAGAAAGGCTGTTTCCGCAGTGTTTGGGTTGGAAACAAAGTCCATGATCTTAGAGTACATATTCACGCGGTTGCTTGTATCAGATATCTGGTCCATCAACTGATTATCAGGTTCAGGATTTCCTGAGACGATCGACTGTTCATCAAGCGCCTCTGTAATATTCTTCTCCATCACTTTAAATAAACTACGACTAAACCCAGAGGCATAGAGAGCAAGTAAACTGGTTGGTTTCTCCCATTGGCTTTCAGCCCATTGGCGGTCTTCTTCTTGTATCACCAAAGTAAATGACTCAACCGCTTGCTTGTGTAGTTGATACAAGCTGTACTGCGTGTCTTCGCTGTATAGGTCGAAGGTTCTTTCGAGATGATGCGGCGTTAAGGACTCCATTACTGCGATAAAGTCGCGTTTGACCGAAACCACTTGGGCTAGCATGGTTTCTTTTTGTTCTGACAGCTCTTGCATCTCGCTCAGCATTTGCTTCCAGTTGAGCTGCTGACGCCAGCGTTCAGTCGCTATCCATTGTTCGTATTTACCAAAACGGCTCGCAGAAATTCGATATTTGTCCTGTATCGCTTTAGCAATGTCACTTTGGGTATGTTGGTGTGATTCAATCGCTCCAGCGGAAAATTTAGCAGGATAGCCGGACTGAACTGAGCTTTTGTTCTGCTCTGCCAAATCAAGTTGGTGAGAGGAGTCATAATAGTCAGCCATGTCGGTATAAAACGACAGCTCTTCGCCGTTACGCTTAACGCTAGCTGGCATGTCTATCTCGTCACTTGCACCAAACATACACAGTTGCATGGCGGTCTGCATCAAGTTCCACTGGTTTGAAAACTGGTCAGTGAAAAGGCGGTAAGGGCTTGCGGCACCAACAAAATGCAGTGACATATCTTGAATGTCTGCGGCGTAATCTTTTATCGCGACGAAGTAGCCTGATTCTTCTTCTGGAATCGCAGAGGTTAAATCGCTTTCGACTGCGACAGGTTTAAAGACAGAACCATCTTCATCTGCTTTGGTGGCGATGCCAGAATCCGCAAAGCGACCATCATCGACGGTAGAAGATTCAATATCAGCGACTTGGGTTAACTTATCTATTGGTGCAATGTTGTGCTGATTCTCGTTTGAGGACAGAACAATGGTTTGCATGCGATCGATATGATTACTCGGATTGTTAAGTACGCGCATGAACGTGTGCCATGTCCACCGGTGCTCAGAGAAGCAAATCGATAGTACGCTTCCGTTGACGTAAGTAAGGAAGGGCTTTGCATCTTGTGGTGTCCCACGCTGCTCTGATTTTGGGCTTTCTGATTCTCCCAACTTATAGAGCGTGAATTGCGTTCCTTTGATTTCGTATTCGTCTAAGCTTTTGTTGATTGCATCATAGACATACAGCCAACCGTCGCGCAGTTGACGCAGGGTGTAACCAACGGTATTGAGTTTGGCTGGGCCTTGGCCTTTCCATTCTTCAGGCAAACCAAAAGGTTGTGTCTCTTCTGTTTCTAGCTGATCGATGGCATAGCGGACTGGGATAAAGTGCGCAGGTGATGCTTCCGTTGCTTCTTTCTCAGTTTTTAAATTGAGAGGCTCTGGTTCAGACGGCGGTGGCGGATCGATTTTTTTTGTTTCTCCCTCCCAAAACATACTGCGCTCTGGGGGTGAGCCAGCAAGATCATCAGATTCCGTGGTTGGAACGATATTCAGCGATTTCAGTGTACCATCGCTTTCAAATGCCTGAACGGCCTCTTCATAGGTATAGCTGTTGTCATACCAGAACATAGAAGTTTTTGGGGGAAGTGGATTATTCATCGTTAGCCCATGTTTAAGAGTTTTACTCTGTTACGCAAATATCGCACCAAAATAAAGCAATTAAAAATCAATGAGTTAGATTTTTATGGTTTTGCGTCAATCAAATAATTGTTTGTTTTTCCAATAAGTTGGTTGGTGTTTACCATTTTTTGTATTGATTGAATCAAAGTTTGAGTTGTGAGTGATGCCTCAATGAGCCGACAAAACAAAAGGGCTCCAGAGTTACCTCTGGAGCCCTTTCTAGTATCTAAGTGCTAAAGAGTTAGCGACGCTTTGGTTTACGTTGACCAGTTGGTTTGCCTTGTGCTTGTGGGCGACCTTGGCCTTGCGGCTTGCTACCTGCCGGGCGGTTTGCACCGTTGCCGCTAGGACGTTGGCCGTTGCTTGCAGGGCGTTGACCACCTGTAGCTTTACCCGAACCGTTACGGTTGCCAGATGGTTTACCATCTTTTGAACCGCCTTCAGAGCGTTTGTTCAAATGACCACCGAAGCCTGGTTGGTTTTTGGTATGTTTGGTTGCAAAGCGGTTTGCCCCGTGACGACCAGATTTACGACGTTGCGCAGGTGTTTGTGCTTCAATGTCTTCTGCAGGAACGAGACAGCCTTGTTTGTCACCAATCAAATGTTTTTTACCCATACTGACTAGGGCTTCACGGATCATTGGCCAGTTTGCTGGATCGTGATAACGCAACAGCGCTTTATGCAGGCGACGTTGACGTTCACCTTTTGCTACAGGTACATCTTCACGTTTTTTGTACTTCACGCGTTTCAGAGGGTTTGTCTCTGAGTAGTACATCGACGTTGCGTTACACATTGGCGAAGGGTAGAAGTTTTGTACTTGGTCACATTCGAAGTTGTTCTTTTTCAGCCACAGAGCAAGGTTCAGCATGTCTTCGTCTTCTGTGCCTGGGTGCGCAGAGATAAAATAAGGGATTAAGTACTGCTTCTTGCCTGCTTCTGCACTGTATTTCTCGAACATCTCTTTAAAGCGATCGTACGTACCCATGCCTGGCTTCATCATTAGATCAAGAGGACCTTTCTCTGTATGTTCCGGTGCAATCTTCAAGTAACCGCCTACGTGGTGAGTCACGAGCTCTTTCACGTATTCTGGTGATTCAATCGCAAGGTCGTAACGTACGCCAGATGCAACCATCACTTTCTTCACGCCTTCAACTTTACGCGCTTCGCGGTATAAATCGATCGTGTGTTTGTGGTCTGTGTTTAGCTTGTTACAGATGCCCGGGAATACACAAGAAGGACGACGACAGTTCGCTTCCGCTTTTGGATCTTTACAGCCCAGGCGGTACATGTTTGCAGTCGGGCCACCAAGATCGGAAATTGTGCCGGTAAAGCCTGGAACTTTGTCGCGAATTTCTTCAATCTCGTTGATGATAGACTCTTTCGAACGGTTTTGAATGATTCGACCTTCATGCTCGGTAATCGAACAGAAAGAACAGCCACCAAAGCAACCACGCATGATGTTTACAGACGTCTTGATCATGTCGTACGCAGGAATTTTTGCTTTCCCGTACATAGGGTGAGGGACACGCGCGTAAGGCAGGCCAAACACAAAGTCCATCTCTTCGGTCGTCAATGGAATTGGAGCTTGGTTTACCCAAAGTTCACGATCACCATGGCTTTGAAGTAACGCTCGACCAGAGTACGGGTTCGTTTCTAAATGCAGTACACGGCTTGCATGCGCATAAAGAATGCGATCGTTTCTTAGCTTTTCAAACGAAGGTAAACGGACCGCAGTCGTCGCAGCATCGTGGCGTGATGGGCGAATTGTGATTGGTTGTGCAACTGGTTCGTCTTTTTTAGTTTCACACTGAGTTTCTACTTCGTATGGGTTCTTTGGTACGAACGCTTCTTTACGAGGTTTTTCAATGCGAGAAGAATCAATAACCGTGTAGCCATCTGGCGCCGCTGGCAAGTTCACGGCAGTACCACGAATATTGGTCATGGTACTGATCTCTTCGCCGTTTGCGATGCGATGTGCTACTTCGACAAGTGCGCGCTCTGCGTTACCAAAAAGTAGGATGTCTGCTTTTGCATCAAATAGTACCGAACGGCGAACTTTATCTGACCAGTAATCGTAGTGCGCAACACGGCGTAGGCTGGCTTCGATACCACCTAAAACAATAGGTACTTCTTTGTAAGCTTCACGACAACGCTGAGAGTAAACCAAAGTCGCGCGGTCTGGGCGTTTGCCACCTTCGTTATTTGGTGTGTACGCGTCATCGTGACGAAGTTTTTTATCCGCAGTGTAACGGTTGATCATGGAGTCCATGTTACCCGCAGTGATCCCGAAGAACAGATTTGGCTTACCAAGTTGCATGAACGCATCTTTATTTTGCCATTCTGGTTGAGCAATGATACCGACACGGAAACCTTGTGCTTCTAGCAGGCGGCCAATGATAGCCATACCAAAGCTTGGGTGATCCACATAAGCGTCACCGGTTACAATGATAATGTCACAGCTATCCCATCCTAGGGCATCCATTTCTTTGCGACTGGTCGGCAAGAAAGGTGCCGTACCAAAACACTCTGCCCAGTATTTTTTGTACTCATGAATAGGAGTGATGTTATTGGTCATATTTTGCTCTCTGTTCCAGGGAGCGCGAATTATAGCGATTTGATTATCAGGTATCTATAACAAACTCATCTATTCCAGCTTAGTTCATCGAGTTTTATTTGGTTTGTAAAAATATCAATGCTCTATCGGCGATTTTCTGTCTAATTTCACCTTGAAAGCCTCATGGTTATAGATCGGTTCATGAAAAATGTCGCAATCTTAATACAAAGTATAAGCAATGGTGTGCTTATATGGGGTAAGGCCTATAATCAAATTAGTGCATATTAAATGCAAAAGGCTGAGCTGCTCTGGAAATAGTTCTAAGTCGATAGGCTTATCGTTGACACAATCCATCTATAAAGAGGATCGGCAGGTCCCAACTGGAATGTCGCGAATTGACTGTGAATTTTGAGCCTTGGGCTAATTACAAAAAAAGGGGCTAGGGTATGAGTGAATCTACGACAACAGTGCATCCAAAAATGCAAACGACTTCCAGTCTAACTCCTGTTATAGAGTGGTCTTACGATATTGATACTCGCGAGTTCGAATGTGATCAGCAAGGAATGGCAAAGGCATTTGGGATAAGTACGCCAGTAACCAGCCTAAATAACTTGTTTGATCATATGCTGATGGGGCAACAAGAAACGCTAAAACAACGAATTCTAGAAGTGGAACTCTTTGGCGGACGGGGGCGGTTTTCTTGTTGCATGATGCTAAAAAACGTTAACTTAGTGCACGTTACTATTAGTTTTGAAAGGCTCAATAAGCGCATTATCCAAGGCACTATCATTCCACAATTAACAATCACTGGTTGCGAGGAGTTAGCGAAAATCCTCGAAACGATTTTTGATTTGCCAAATGTAGGCGTTTTAGTTGCCGATGAAGATACGCGCATCTTAGGTTGTAACCGTGCCTTTGAGTTACAAATGGGCTATCAAAACCGAGATCTGGTTGGGCTTAAAACTCATATATTCAGTACCTCTCACCATAGCCAAGCGTTTTATGAGCAGCTGTGGCAGCAAATTAATGATGAAGGATGTTGGTGTGGTAACTTGCTGAGCAAAACAGCAAACGGTAGCAACCAAGCTCATCATCTTTGTATTTACCGACTTACGTTTCACTCTGGACGAATTCTTTATCTCGGATTTTCTACGGATATTTCTGCTTCGTTGTTGTGGATGAAAAATCGTTGTGAACAACAGCATGATTGGGCTGCCTTTTTACCAACGAGGAAAGAATTTGAACTCCAATTAGCTAACTTAGCGAATGAAAGCAGAAATAAAGAACTCAACATTGTTATGACACTCAGACCCAAGTTTTCGGAGAGATACTTGCTTGAACAGCAATTAGGTTTTGCAGATTTTATTATGCGAAGTCGCTACACCAGTATTGCGGGGCAGTTATCTCGGGATGTGTTTGTCGTATGCTTGCAGACCCCTCATTGTCAATGGTTGAGCCCGGTTCGTTTGATCCAAATTGCCATGAAAGGGTTCTTTAATGAGCTTAGAAATGAAATGGGCACAAAAATGCATGCCACTATCGTTAAAGGCCAAACTGGTGTGTCAATCCTTGGCTATGATACGAACCGCCCAAGACAAGCGCTAGCACATGCAGCGCAAGCGATGTTGTCCTCTATTTCCGGTGAAGGTAGCTATTTCAACTTTTACGACAGTGAACTTCACTCTGAATTAGTGAAGCGCCAACATCTCGAGGCGTTTTTGGAGGCGCAAATAGAGAGTGGGCTAGTGGACGTTTACTTTCAACCGATTATCGACGTTCAAACCGGAAGCGTGGTTAAGTTCGAGGCTCTCGCACGCTTCTATGATGAAAATGATGCGTATTGCACGCAAAAGATGATCGCTATTATTGAAGATCTAGAACTCATAGCGGCACTTGATGATGTGGTCTGCCAAGCTGCGTTGAAGCACTTTCCGCGCTTACAAGAAATTTATGGCGAGGAAGTGGGCGTGACCATCAATCGCTCCCTCAATACGAAATTGGATTCTCTTCAGATCCTTCAGCGGTCGCATGATTTGATTAAAGCCAGTGGTGTAGACCCTAAGCGAGTAACTATCGAGCTAACAGAAACCGCGTATTTTGAACAAGATGAGGAGCATACTCGAGCTCTAGAGGAAGTGCGGAAAGAGGGCATTGAGATCGCGATTGATGACTTCGGTACTGGGTATTCTTCTTTTTCTTATCTAGAAAAAGGGCAGTTTGATTTACTGAAAATAGACCGAAAATTCATCAAGAACATTCATAAAGGGAGCACCAGCTATAACATTGTGAAAATGGTCACCGAGCTTGCACAGCAAATGAATGTAAAAGTGGTTGCTGAAGGCGTGGAATCTAAGCAAGAACTTCAAGTATTGGCAGAAATCGGTGTCGATTACATGCAGGGCTTTCTATTTTCTGCTGCCGTGCCTGTCGATTTGATGGATAAAGCGGACAGTTATGAGCATCTGTTCTCTGACATCGCGATTGAGTCTAAGCAAAGTGATGTGTTGCAATCTGTGAGCCATGAACAAGTCAGGTCTATGGACCCTGGAGAACCGCTCTCCTTGGCAGTGGAGTACATGAATTTGAATCCAAGCTCGCCTTTAGTTGTTCTCAATGAAAATCGTTGTGTTGGGTTAATTACGAAAGAGACGGTGAATTTACACCTAACGCCTTCGATGGGAACAGAGCGAGAAACTGAACGAGAAAGCCGAATTTGGAAACGTCCTGTTAATCAGATAATGAGCACCGAATTTGTGTTGGTTGATGAGGATTTACCTGTCTCTGTTATTCGAGAGTTGGTTAAAACCGGCATTCGTTTCCCTTGGGTACTGTGTAATACCAAAGAAGAGTACCGTGGAGTTTTAACGCAGGAAGACGCGTTGAAGTATCTTGCTTCTCTGTGAATAAAATTGTCTTACCGTTTTAGCTCATTTGGGGGCCGACTTTCGGTGGTTTGGCGATAGTTGATTTGATATTATCGCCCCCCAAAATGACTTTTGAGCGTGCATTCAACATGATTCAACAATTGCTGGTTACTTTCCCTCCGATGCTATTTGGCGCACAAGCGCTACTGACTTTGCTTCTAATAAAGGGCGATATTTGTCCTGGTCAGCGAGGACGTCTTCATAAAATGTTGCCAGCAGTAGCTGTATTGTGGCTCGCTGTTGCGTCACTTCGCATTGAAGCATTTATGATCGTGTTTGCTATTTTCTACTTCTATTCTCAGGTTCAAACCAAGAAAACGCGTGAAAAAGGGCCACTATGGGCGATGCATTTAGCGAATGGTTTGGCCTTTGCGTATGTGAGTATTCAAGTATTTGAGCAATCAAGCTGGCCAGCATCGATAGCGATGGCGCTAATGATATTTTTCCTTGGGGCGTCATTTTCTCAATTGCTGCTTACGATAGCTCGCAGCAGATTACAGGCATTTCACCGTATTTTACCAGTTACGGGCATTGTGTCTGGAATGCTATTAGTCATCGCAACGTTGTTTGCTTCTTACCAGTTAAATGAAGCTGCACTGAACGCTGCAACACAGTCAATCTTGCTGTCTTTAGCTATGTTAATTTCTTCAATTATTGTGTGGTGTTGGCATATTTTTACGCATAAGAAACCAGAAAAGGTGCAACTGAGCGTTGCCTTGTTGCTAGCACTCGCGTCGATGACGAGCCTGCAAGGTTTATTTTCTCTCGCGGCTTAACCTCTATTCTAAAGACAAAGCTAGACGGCTTATATCCAAGTGCTTTCTTGGTGCTTGGGTATAAGGTGATCACGTTTTAGATCGCACTCACTTTAAATTCGCGTGATTACTACTACGCTTGTTTATATACCTTGTCGAAGAGGAGAGTCGCGATGGATTTAAGCAATGTAGGTAATCTGGACAGCACTATTTTGCTAGGTATCGTCAACGAAAAGCTACGTTTAGAGTGCGACAGTTTTGACGAGTTAGTATCAGTGTATGAGATGGATGTAGAGTCTGTAGTCGGCAAGCTTGATATGCTCGGTTATCAGTACGATCCATTGACTAACCAATTTAAAGCATATCAACGCTAAGCCTTTCATAACCCAAATCTTTTAAGCCACCTTGATTCCGTCAAGGTGGCTTTTACATTGTAGCCTCGCGGTTGCGAAAAAAGCTTGTAAGTAACGCTTTTCTTTCTCTGAGTGACGCGTTGCAGCAAACAAGCGACGCCATAAGCCTTGGCCGAAAGGTTTACTGGTAATAAGACCTTGGCGAGAAAATTCAGAAATCGCCCAATTGGGTAGTGCCGCCACCCCTAATCCAGCAGAGACCATCTGAACTAACATGAGAGTGTTGTCGGCTTGCTTCCATTTCGCAGGTTCTATTCCTGCTGGCTGAAGAAAGTGTTTTACGACGTCTAGCCTTTGTTTTTGAACCGGATAAGAGAGCATGGTTTGATCTGCGAGATCTTGCGGATCAATAATTTCTTTTTCCGCCAATGGGTGGTTGGTTGCGGTAATTAAACGCATTTCAAAGTCGAATAGAGGCTCGTAGTGGACTTCAGATCGAGGTTGGATATCGGAAGTAATAACGAGATCGAGTTCGCCTGCCAATAGAGCTGGGAGTGGTTCAAAGCCAAAACCAGAGGAAAAGTCCAATGTTACGCTAGGCCAAGCAAGTTGGTACTCCCTAAGTGCAGGCATTAGCCATTGGAAGCAAGAGTGACATTCAATGGCCATATGTAATCGGCCATTGACGTCCTCTTTCAAGCTCGCTAAATCATTTTCTGCTCTTGCGAGTTTCGGAAGGATATCTTCTGCAAGACGCAATAGGATTTCTCCCTCTGAAGTGAACTTCACCGGACGAGTCTTTCTCAGGAACAGTTGCCCTCCAATTCGCGCCTCCAAATCTTTGATCTGATGAGACAGTGCCGACTGAGTGAGATGCAAAGCGGTCGCTGTCGCCGTTAGAGAGCCAGTGTCTCGAAGCGAAGTGAGTGTCCGCAAATGTTTTAGCTCTATCATGAATTCCTTTCATCCTTTGTTGCTCGCTATGAACAGAATAGCAATCGTGTAAATAACTTAACGACAAAAAATGGATATGTAAACGTCTAGACGTCTATTTGTTGTTTTTATTTGCGAATCATGTCGCTTCATGATGAATTTTTTTAATAAACAAGTTGAATAAATGGACGTTGTTCTAATATCAGATGAGAGCGATAGTTTAGCCATCCAGACATCTTAATCTTTACCGAAAGATGCTCTGATCCAAACAAATTGAACAAAATTGAGAAAGGAATAGGGACATGGCGACAACGACTCACATATTAGGTTATCCACGTATCGGTGAAAAAAGAGAATTAAAATTCGCTCAGGAGAAATACTGGCGAGGAGAAATTGAACAAGCTGAGCTTAAAAAGGTTGGGGCAGATCTACGCGCCAAAAACTGGCAAACACAAACGGATGCTGGTCTGAGTTTTGCCACCGCTGGCGACTTCGCTTGGTACGATCATGTACTGACGACCACGTTGCTATTGGGTCATGTGCCAAAGCGTCACGCTGATGGTTTCCCTAACCTGGATACGTTGTTTAAAGTGGGTCGCGGTCAATCTCAGGCGGGTTGCAGCTGTGCGGGCGCTGCGGCATCGGATATGACCAAATGGTTCAACACAAACTACCATTACATTGTCCCTGAGTTCAGCAAGGACGATACGTTTGAAGTGAGCTGGCCGCAACTGTTTGAAGAAGTCAACGAAGCGCTTCAAGCTGGCCACCAAGTGAAGCCTGTTTTGCTTGGCCCAGTCAGTTACCTTTACTTGGGCAAAGAGGTCGAAGAAGGGTTTGACCGCTTAACCCTGCTACCACGCTTACTTACTGCTTACCAAGCTATTTTGGCAAAGCTAGCAAGTCAAGGTGTTGAGTGGGTTCAGATTGATGAGCCAATTTTGTCACTGGAGCTAGAAAGCAAATGGGCTGATTCGTTTAAGCTAGCCTACCAAGTGATTCGAAGCGATGTAAAAGTGCTGCTAACGACGTACTTTGACTCCGTAAGCGATACGCTAGACAAAATTGTAGAGCTACCGGTGGATGGTTTGCATATCGATTTATCTGCCGTCCCTCAGCAGCTTGACGATGTGGTTGCCAAGTTACCGGAGGGGTGGGTGCTTTCTGCCGGCGTTGTGAATGGTCGTAACGTGTGGCGTTCAGATTTAAGTGCCCAACTCGAGCGTCTACAGCCAGTCAAAGAGAAACTGGGCGACAAACTTTGGGTTGCCAGTTCATGTTCTCTGCTACATAGCCCTGTTGATTTAGCACTGGAAACAGAACTGAGCGAAGAAGTAAAAAGTTGGTTTGCCTTTGCAAAACAAAAAGTGGCAGAAGTCGCCTTGCTTGGCCGAGCGCTCGATGGTGACCAAAATGCGATTCTCGCTTGTGATACCTATAGCCAGCCAATCAAAGCGCGCAAGACAGCAACACATGTGAATAAACCTCAAGTACAAGCGCGTTTAAACAACATTACCGCGTCACTTGCCGAGCGCAGCGCACCTTATGCAGAGCGTGCTGCGCATCAAGCTGAAGTATTGGGCTTGCCTTTGTTGCCAACAACGACAATCGGCTCTTTTCCTCAAACGGGTGAAATCCGGGTGCAGCGCAGCGCTTATCGTGCAGGTCAATTATCTGAGTCTGAATATATCCAAGCACTTAAAGGACATATTGCTGACGCAGTAAAACGTCAAGAGGCGCTCGACCTAGATGTGCTTGTTCACGGCGAAGCAGAGCGTAACGACATGGTGGAATACTTCGCTGAGAACTTGGCGGGTTTTCAAACGACCAAATTTGGTTGGGTACAGAGTTATGGCTCTCGCTGTGTGAAACCTGCCATTGTAGTTGCTGACATTGAACGTGAAAAACCGATCACGGTTGAATGGTCGACGTACGCCCAGTCGCTAACCCGCAAACAGATGAAAGGCATGTTGACTGGACCAGTAACGATTTTATGTTGGACGTTCCCACGTGAAGACATCACACGTCAAGAAATTGCGCAGCAACTTGCTTTGGCACTGCGTGATGAGGTGTCTGACCTGCAAGATGCAGGCATCAATATCATTCAAATTGATGAGCCAGCCATTCGAGAAGGTTTACCACTAAAAAAACGCGATCACAAAGCGTACTTAGAATGGGCCGTAAATGCCTTTAAGGTCTCTGCGGCAAGTGCAAAACCAGAAACTCAGATTCACACTCATATGTGTTACAGCGAGTTCAATGAAATCATTGATTCGGTTGCGGCACTCGATGCGGACGTCATTACCATTGAAACATCTCGCTCAAATATGGAACTGCTGAAAGCATTTGAAGAGTTCAATTACCCGAACGAAATTGGCCCTGGTGTTTATGACATTCACTCACCAAACATTCCTACGGAAGAATGGATTGAAGGTTTAATCAAGAAAGCGGCAGAAAAAATTCCGGCTCAACGTTTGTGGGTAAATCCTGATTGTGGGCTGAAAACACGAAACTGGAAGGAGACAGAAGCCGCATTGGCAAATCTGGTTTCAGCGGCGAAGAAGCTCCGTGCTGAGCTGGCGTAACACATCGTTGCAGCAAATAAAAACGGAGACTGTGATCTCCGTTTTTCTATTCTTAACTGTTAACTTTCGTTTTCAGATTATCCAATAATAGCGAATCATCGTCTCATGCCGAAAGCAACAAAAATTACTGTAGCTACTTCACCTGAGTACAAGTCTGTGCGGAAACCAACTCATCTGCCATCAACTGACCGCGAGAATTACGTACCTTAATACGATACATCAAGCCCATATCAATTTGCTTGCGAACTTCTGGGTTGCTGCAATAGGTATAGATACTGGTATTCAGTACTTGATTTAACGGCTTTGCACCGAGTGCGCCATCGTTATAAATCATCATCATCTCTACAACATTTTTGTTGGATGAGACACGCATTATTTGCAGTGGACCGTACTCTAAAGGGAGGCCCGCTGACAAGACTCCTGCTCGGTTTGATGCCATAAGCTCAAGTTGCCGCTGATTATCATCGGTTGATGAACAGCCAGCCAGAGCACCAAATACCAAGAAAAGACACAGTAATTTTTTCATAAATTAAAACACTTTTTTGAACGGTTTCACGATTACATTATCGTAAACACCAGCCGCTACGTAAGGATCGGCTTCTGCCCACGCTTTAGCATCCTCTAGCGAGGCGAATTCAGCGATGACAGTTGAGCCCGTAAATCCAGCTTCACCAGGATTGTCAGAATCTATCGCAGGCATCGGACCAGCTGTAAGAAGGCGACCTTCGTCTTGTAACTTTTGTAAGCGATCCAAGTGTTGTGGGCGAACGCTCATGCGTTTTTCCAACGAGTTCTCAACGTCCTGTGAAAAGATGACATACCACATAGCATAGTTCCTTAATTGGTAGGGTAAAGTGTTAATTTAACGCCTTTTTTGTGTCTCTCACAAGTGAACAACAGAAAATGTGAGATCCTTTCTAACTGTTAGCGTTGTAGGTTGACTAATTCTGAACCGGACGTGGTTTACCTTCACTGTCAATGGCTACGTAGTTGAAGGTCGCATCACAAACCATGAAGCGTTCGCCAACACCGTGAGCTTTGACGGGTTTGACCCATACTTCCAAATCGACACTCATGGATGTGCGGCCGATCTTAGTGCATTCGCCGTAGCAGCATACGACATCGCCCACACCAACAGGTTTTTTGAACGTAATGCTTGATACCGAAACGGTGACAACGCGACCACAAGAGATCTCTTTTGCCAGAATCGCGCCCGCTAAGTCGAGCTGAGACATTATCCAACCGCCAAAAATATCGCCATTGGCGTTTGTATCTGCAGGCATTGCAAGGGTACGAAGCAGCATTTGACCTTTCGGAGAGCTAATTTCTTGACTCATTGTGACATCCTAAATCTTAAAGGCGCTCAAACTAAGCGCCAACATAGTAAATACCTAGAACCAAAGGTCCTTAAAAAACCGCAGATACCGGACCAGAGAAAGTTGGTTTACAGCAGCAAGAATGGTCTGAAAACGGTACGTTGTTTGAGCGGTTTACTGATACATGGAGCAAAACAGCGACCCGAAGGCCGCTGTGAAGTCGCGGATTATAGCAAAACTGAGTTTTTAATCATCAGTGGACACATCGGATGAGTTATTTTTTTGTTCTTTTGGCATGTGTTTATAAATGTAAAAGCCAGTCGCAAACATGTAGGCAAATGTCGCGATCAACATTCCAAATACTTTGAAGTTAACCCAAACATCCAACGGCAATTCGTAAGCAATATAAATGTTTAGGCCAGCGAAGAATGAGAAGAAGCCAACCCAAGCCCAGTTAATCTTTGCCCAAACAGCGTCAGGTAACGTAATTTCCTTGCCTAGCATACCTTTGATGGCTGATTTTCCCAATGCGTGGCTCACTGCTAAGCCAATCGCCAGAATCGCGTAAATGATGGTGACTTTCCACTTTATAAAATTGTCGTCGTGGAAGAAAAGGGTCATGCCGCCGAAGATAGTGACGATAACAAATGTTATTAGCTGCATCTTTTCGACTTTCTTATACAGCGCATAGGTGACGACAAGCTGAATGCCTGTTGCTGCGATCAGTGCACCTGTCGCCACATAGATGTCGTACAGCTTGTATAAAGCGAAGAAAACGATGAGTGGTATAAAGTCTAGGATCTGCTTCATGATGGCAAAATCTACCTAATTGTTGAATTGAAGACAGTCTAACGGAATCTGACAAGATGTGAATACTGGGGAAGTTAAGGTAAGAATAGTAACGCTTAGTATATCGTACAGCCCGCAAGCTTCTTCCACGTCGAAACAGCAAATGGAAAGAATAAAAATTGCCGCGTGAAGCGGCAATAAAGTTGAGAGTTTTAAACCTTAAGCAACACGTTGATATTGGGAAATAAGCGTTTTTACATCTTCTAAATAGCCTTCCCGCAGTAAGTTATCGACCGTTGCTTCTAGCTCTTCGAGAGACATCGTGAAGCAAGTGGATTTACCAGTCATCAGGCTCAGATATTGATGATACTCTTCTTCTGTATAGTGGCCTAAGCGATCAAGTAACAGTGTTTTGATTCCATGATGAATCAAGCCGTAGTATGTATGTCGATGAAGTAACATGGCGATCTCCTTATCAAGCTCATACGCTACTCATTTGCAGCCTGCTTGACCTTCTGGATAATTCGATTTACCCCAATAATGCACATCTAGTGCCAATTCTATATTTGCAAATTAAAAAGTGTTGGAAGGTGCAAAATTCTCGTTCTGTAACCATCTTTGGATGACGACTTGAAGTGCATTTAACGTGGTGGGCTTTTCGAGTCTGTCATCCATGAGTTTCGAAATTAGCTCCAACTCTCTAGCTCCAGACTCACCAGATAAGGCAATGATTGGAACGGAGGATGTGATTTGCTTAATCCGTTGGCTTGCGTCAAATCCATTCATTACCGGCATTTGGACATCCATAAGAACGAGATCAATCTTGTGAGAGTGGAATAGTTCTACCGCAGAGGCTCCATTATTTGCTTGTAAGCTGTTGACTCCCAGCCTTTTTAAATACATCTGTACCAAGGTGCGTTGCACCTCTTTGTCATCAACAATGAGCACTGTTGGTGCATCTTTAGATACTTGTACGTGTTGAGCTGAATGATTTTCAGAATGTGATGCAGTTGCTTTCCAGCTATCAAAGTCCGGTGCTCTTAATGTCTCTGGTTTTGGTGCGTTTGGTACGACTGGGAAATACAAGTAGAATTCTGTGAACTCATTCAATTCAGACTGGCACTCTATTCGTCCTCCGAAGGAGCGCATAACACGTTGGCAATAGCCCAAACCTAAGCCACTGCCTCCGCTTTTTTGATACGAGAAAAAGTCATCAAATATCTTGTGTAAGATACTGCGATCTATACCTGGCCCACTATCTCGGAAGATCAGAATGTTTTCGTAAGCCCCCGTCTGGGTACGAATCTCAATTTGACTGTCGGGATAAGAATCAAAATAGTAGATAGCGTTACGAATCAAATTGAAAATGACAAAGTTAAACAGGGTCTCATTTAACTTCGCGACAAAATCGTGTGCCTGTGGCAGGTTAATTCTCTCTATTATTTGATCGTTTTCAAAACCATAACGGCTTACTGCTTGGTCGATGGCTTTATGTATGGAAGTGAGAGCTAAAGGCTCATGCTCTGGTGAACTGTCGCTAACTTCTCGTAAAATAATATCGATAAGTTGTCGACCGCGTTGTATAGCGGCTTCACCTTTATCAATTTCTCTTTTTAGCGTATCCAGTGAGGCGTTTGACTCTATATGCTGTTTTAAAGCTTCAAATTGTAATTGTACTTGAGCGAGAGGGTTACGCATTTCATGTGCAATGGAGTTAGCCAGCGCACGGCTTTGGCGTACCTTTCTATCGGCTTCAATGGTGCTCTGGATGCGAACTAATAACGTTTGCAGAGCTGAGATTTCTTCATTAGAAAACAGCTTATTATCTATTTTATGTGAAGAAATTAGTAAGTGAGTAACAGACTTTCCACGACCGAAGAGAGGCATAACGAGCGCAGTATTGCTTGAGCGCATGCGCTCGTAGAGCTTTCTCATCGACCCTTTAGAAGAGGAGGCATAATCAATTTCTTCAGACAACTCATCTAGCACGAGAACTGACTTGCTTGACGGCAGGTACTCTTCGTAAAACGTTTCTGTGTAATTGCTAGTGACTAGCTGTAGCTTGTTGTTTGGTATGTTAAGTAACGATGCCAACTGACGCATAGCATCATCTATTGAGCGTTTAAACTCTTCCTCTAACCCAAGGATTTGCTGAACGGGAGTGTGTCGTTTCCCATAAATAAAATACGAAGCGAAACGACTGACTCGCTTAAAAAGCAAGTGCCAAGTGATACCGATAAGCGCGCATAAAGGTACCGCAACAAGCCATTGGTTATCTTCAGAGATAGGAATAAATATCGCCCCTAGCGGCAGAACAAAAATGGCGCAAACTAAGAGCGCGCTTACCGTTAAGTACGTGAGATATTTAGCGCTGTAGAAGCGAGAGGTAAGTAGAGCATAGCCGACAAACAACATTTCGCTGATTGAAAGTGCTGGTGGTAACCAAGTTAGGGAGAAGTCGCCAAGGAAATACGTCATTCCAAGGTGTATCACTGCCGTAGATAACATGAATACCAAAATGCCAGCGATCATATAGTTGCTTTTTGCTAGCGTGAGCTTGCTGCTGTTAGCGCGCATGGCAATCAAGTTAAGCAGCGTTAGTACCACGAAAGCTAGCAAACTAATGAAAAAATATGAGGTATGTGGGCCAAATTCAATGACGAACTGGCTTGGACCACTAATGGTGACATTTTCGACAGTAAGATTCGGCACTAAGTTGATGTACAGTGAATACGTTGCTAGTGCGACAAAGACGACTTTTTGCCAGACTTTGACCGCTGTTTTTTTAACATCTGCGGTTAACTGGCAAGAAAAATAGAATGCAAACGCAAAGGCGAAAAAAGACGCTAAGTTCGCTAACTTAGCCATAAAAATGCCACCAACAGAGCCTAATTCTGGCAATAAATCGGTATGGAAATAGGCGTTGCTGCTTATCCAAACAATGATACAGCTGGAATAAGCGATGTAAGGCGCGTGATGCGAGCCTAAGATTGATTCACTCTTCTGTTTTAGGCGATAGCAGTAATACAGTAACCAAGCGAATACTATTAGTACAGTCGCGTACAATGCCATTGCTTTTGGGTAAAAGAGACCGTGCAAATGAACATCAAGCATGCTCATTCACCTTTTTATCCATTCTTTTTGTTCGTACGCAATGTTTGTAGTCGCGAAATTGTATGTCTTGAAATGCTTCAACCATCATACCTAAATTCCAGAAACCGCGGTATGTCTTGGTACCGTCACCGTTAATGTCGCGGTATCCTGAGTGAAAGTAGGCACTTAAATCAATAGATTGATAGAAATTTAACATAAATACTTGCTCAATAATGGTAAAGCCGAGCTTATAGCCTGCTTTATAGAGCTCGCTCATCATAGTTTTTTGCGCCAGATACAAAAAATACAGCTTTTGTTGAATGTTGCCTCCCACCGTAAGACGCAGTACTTCGCAAACCGTTTCAGTGTTCTTTACATGAGATTGAAACTGAGCATCAAACCCAATAAGAGTGTGCTCATGAGTTAGAGCACGACACTCCAAAATACCCAGTTGATTGAGAACACTGTACCCATGATTAGGAAAGCAAAACTGCCATTGTTCGTTACTAAACTGTGGTGAGTAACTGAGCCAGTTATTTCGTTGATGCCAGCCTTGCACTAAAGCGGAGGAGACCATGATTGGTGAAGATGACGATTTGAGCAAGAGCGCAAAGTGCTGCCCTTTTTGCGAGAGTGATAAAAGAGGCAAGATTTCAAACCATTGTTCAGTTTGGACGAAAAGCTCAAGATTATTCAGTGTGATCGCTTCGGAAATCGGCATTAACGCTGCATGATTTGGCAGCATTACCTCAAGATCGCAATCTGCGATATCTTCAATTAACACGCTAGTATAGCTGTGGTCGTCAAACGGAAGCGGAGTAGGAATCGCAGCTTCGTTTGAAGGATATTTTTGCTTGATTGCTTCGATCTCGCATTGACACCAGAAAACCATCCAATGCGGGTAACAATCTGCGGCAAGTTGTTCAAGTAAACGAATCTCTTTGGAGAAACCTGTCGGATACTGTTGCACTAAATCTCGATAATCCATTAACTCAAATAGTGCAGAAAGACTTTTTGATGCGTGTTTAGGAAAGAGAGATTTAAGCAGTTTTATTCGATACAGAGCAACCTGTTGAAAAAGAGCATCTCGTTTTTGTTTCGTTAGGGTAAGAATAACTGAGTCAACCAGTGCCTGCTGCTTTGATTCGATCGGCAAATTTGTTTTGGTGAGATATTCCAAAGATTGCTCAAGACTCATGATATAACCTAGTTCTAACGTTTTGTTATATTTTGTAATGGTTTATATCATTTTGAAAAATTTATGCCATCGGTTTCTATTTGTATAGTTACGTAATGCAAGAAAAGACAAAAAAACCGCTCATAATGAGCGGTTTTTGGTCTATTCAAGAAAGAGTTAGGCTTCTTGCTTTTTAAGCTCAGCTTCTGCCGTTTCTTCTTCAATTAGCGCATCAACGATAACTGCACATGCAGCATCACCTGTGATGTTCAGTGCTGTACGAATCATATCGAAAATACGGTCAAGAGCGAATAGCAGCGGTAGACCTTCAATTGGAATACCAGCGGCAAGAAGCACGGCAACCACTAGGAAAGAAGGGCCAGGAACACCCGCTTGACCAACCGCACCCAATGTAGACGTTACGATAATTGCAATGTAAGCGCCCATGCCTAGATCGATATTGAACAGTTGAGCAAAGAAGATAGCAACCAAGCCATAGTAAATCGCATTACCTGACATGTTGATCGTTGCGCCTAGAGGCAGAACAAATGATGCAGTTGAATTTTTTACGCCCAGCTCTTTTTCACAGGTGTCCATTGTGACAGGCAGTGTTGCCATAGAAGACGCTGTTGAAAGCGCAACTGCTTGCGGTTTCTTCATTGAAGACAGGAATTTCTTCGCAGATGTCTTCGTGAAAACATGCACCATTGCTGGGTAAACAACGAAACCGAAGATTAGGATGGCGGCAACGTAAACAACGAACAGTTTAAACACCACCATTAGCGCACCAAAACCAAACGTACCGACGGCTTCTGCCATCAGACCAAATACACCGATAGGTGCAATGATCATTACTTTGTTGATCATCCAAACCATTGCGTCAACGATGCAGTTGACACCATTGATGATTGGTTCACGACGCTCTTTTGCTTGCTTAGAAATCGCAATACCAAAGAACATACAGAAAACGAGGATCTGTAGGATGTTTGCTTCATTTAGTGATTGGAAAACGTTGGTTGGGATCATACCAGTGATGGTTGCCCAGAAAGTCGGTAGTTCACCTTTTGAAGCGTATTCTGCTGAGAACATGCCTTCAACGCCAGAGACGTCGATACCCATGCCTGGTTGGAATACTTCACCCATAAATAGTGCAAGCGCAACGGCTAGGGCGGATGTTAAACCAAAATAACCTAGAGTGACGATACCAACTTTACCTGCTGACTGGCTGTTCCCAAGACCAGCGGCGCCAGAAATCAAGGCTACAGCAACCAAAGGAATAACCAACATTTTGATTAAGTTGATAAAGATAGCACCTAAAGGAGCGAACACTGTCGCATCATGACCCATCATGGCACCAACGGCTGTGCCCACGATCATGGCGATTACGACTTGTACGCCAATGTTGTTTAGCAAACTCTTTTCTTTTAACACTTCCATAACCTCTGTGCTAATAAAATGTAAAATCCTAAAATTACCCACTAACCATAAATGGATTTACGGATAATTATCTCGCCTTGCTTTTTACACTTATCGTTTACAATTGGCAATATGCAGCAAGGTATTATTGATGGATTAATCGATATTTTATTGACGAGCGATAAAGTTTTGTTCAATAGCAAACGTTTGCTATTGATTTTTCTTATAAGGGTTACGCTTGGGATTGTTCAAGTTTATTTTTCTTTATTTGTTTTCTTTTTGTTAATTTTAACCGCTTTTGTATTTGCTATTGCAGTCAGAGTTTTTAGTGACTTGGGGTGATATTTATAACAATTCATCTCTTTCAAGCTCACACTTTTATTAATTTGCCTTCTGAAATGTTAATTGCTTTACATTCTTAGTTCTGATTGCGTTGTAAACATAATGTTAAATGGTAATGACTGGTGAGAATCAAATGCTGACGATCCAGTGTTAAGGATAACTTGCTTAGTTAATGCTCCTGAGCTGATTAGACGAGAAAGACAAGTAAGAGGTGAAGAGACTATGATGAATCTTGCTGCTGCGTTACAAAGAAATGCTGCGAGTAAACCAGATAAAACGGCGTTGATATGTGGCACTGAAAAGATAAATTATGCGCAGTTTGATGCGATCGCCGGCAAGATCGCAGCGTCTTTAATCAATAAAGGCGTAAAGCCAGGTGACCGCGTTGCGATTTCATGCCCAAACATTCCTTTTTTCGCGTTTGTTTATTATGCAATACAAAAAGCTGGCGCGGTTGCAGTCCCATTAAATGTGCTTTTGAAAGCGCGAGAAATTAAGTATCACTTAGAAGATTCAAAAGCGAAGTTTTATTTCTGCTTTGAAGGGACGAAAGAACTGCCAATGGCAAAAGAGGGTGTAAAAGCCTTTGAACAAGTCGATACATGCGAAGGCATAGTCGTACTGACTCAATCTCAAGATGAAAGCTATTGGAATGGTGTAATAACTCTCAATGCGTTTATAGCCGATGTCCAACCGTTGCCAGATTATATACCGCGTAATGCGGATGATACTTGTGTGATTTTGTATACATCAGGGACGACAGGCTTACCAAAAGGCGCTGAGCTGACTCAGCAGAACATCATAATGAACGCTCTGGTGGCACAAAACATTATGGGCAGCCAGGCCGATGATATTCACTTAGTAACTTTGCCTTTATTTCATACATTTGGTCAAACCGTCCACTTAAATGCTAGTGTTTTGGGCGGGGCAACATTGGTGTTAGTGCCTAGGTTTGAGCCTAAACATGTTCTTGAGCTGGTGGAAAAACATAGGGTGACGATATTTGCTGGTGTGCCAACGATGTACATCGGTCTGCTTCATGTGCAGCATCAATTTGATACCTCGTCATTGCGTGTTGCAGTAAGCGGTGGTGCGTCATTGCCAACCGAAATCTTTCGAACCTTTGAAGAAACATTTAATGTGCCGATCTTAGAAGGATACGGGTTGTCGGAGACAAGTCCTATTGCATGTTTTAATCATTTGGATCAGGAGCGCATACCAGGCTCGGTAGGTCAACCGGTTCAAGGTGTCGAAGTAAAAGTTATCGATATTGAAGGTAATGCACTACCGATAGGCGAAGAAGGTGAGATTGTTGTGCGTGGTCATAATGTTATGAAGGGATATCTTGACCGCCCAGAAGTTACTGAATCTGCACTACAAAATGGTTGGTTCCATACTGGTGATGTGGGCCGATTTGACAGTTCAGGTAATTTGTTTATTGTCGATAGAATGAAAGATCTGATCATTCGAGGTGGATTTAATGTTTATCCCAGAGAAATTGAAGAAGTTTTCATGACTCATCCTGCAGTTTCAATGGTCGCGGTGATAGGGATTCCAAATGAAGAGTATGGCGAAGAGATAAAAGCCTACGTTGTACTTAAACCAAAAGAATACATTGACGCCGATTCATTACAAAAGTGGGGTAAAGAGCAATTAGCCTCGTTTAAATATCCTCGTTATGTCGAAATTCGTGAGCACCTCCCGATGAGTGCGACAGGAAAGATTTTGAAACGTGAGTTGAAATCTGAATTGAATATAGCTTAGTCAATTCAATGGTCTTTGTGTCACAGCGCCACTTGCCTAAGCGCAAATGGTGTTGTGCTCTTGACCAATTAGATGCATAAGGTTTTTAGCTATCGTTAGACAATACTTACCGTTTGTTGAATGGATCTATTGCTCGAGTTTTTTAAAGTATTCTTCTAAGCGCTTCGGATTGGTAATGGTTACTGAGCCATAGTTTAGCTCTAGCATCCCGATACTTTCTAATCGTTTTAGTATCTTGTGTACACTCTGACGAGTTAGCCCCATCATGTTAGCGATATGTTCTCTTGTTACCCTGACAACGCATGGTCGAGTATCGATCGCTTGATTAAGTTGGTATTCAGCAAGCAGCAGCAACCTTTTGGCGACTCGTTCTTCAATTCCTCTAATCGCGTCATCTTCGATAACAGAAATAGCAGACCACAAGCGGCGGCTAAGTAAGTCGAGTATAGTGGGGTAACTTTGAGGGTATTTGGCGAGTAATTGGCGAAATTTATCTCCAGGAAGCTCCATTACAGTCACGTCAGAATGCGCGGTCGCACCAAAAATACGAGGCATACCGGGAGAAAAAACATTGTCTCCAAACCAGCCACCAGCTTCGAAAATCATCAGTGTGACTTCTTTGCCTTTTGAACTAATTGAGTTCACTCTCACTGCACCTTGAGCTATGACCATAAGAGAAGATTGAAGCGCACCTTTATTGCAAATCAGTGCTTTTTCGTCGAAGCAGCGAACCTTAGTCATTTGCGCTGCTTCACTAAGCCCTTTATCTGGCAGCCCTGATAGTACAGGACATTTGGCTAGCAGTGTTTTGACTTCTTCCATGTAGCAACCTTACTGCACATTGCTTTATTGAGTGAGTTAAGTTACCCAAGCTTAACACTCTTTGAGTGCTCTGCTTGAGATAGATTTGGAAAGTGCGGGCGTTGAACAAAAAATGACGTGGTATAAACGCGATAGTAAGAAAACGCCCACTAAACATAATGTTAAGCGGGCGTTGTTGTGTCATATCAAACTGAAATTATTTTTGAGTGGCAGCTTTCATTGCAGAAACGAATTCACCTAGCTTGTCGAGCATAATTTGTGGCTGATCAACGTTCGCTTCAATGATTTTTACCACGGCTGAACCAGAAATTGCACCAGCGGCGCCAGATTCTAGTGCTTGTTTCACCTGTGCAGGCTCAGAGATGCCAAAACCAAGTAGTGCTGGTGGCGCATCAAACTGGTTCAGTCTATCGAGCATATGACCTACAGGCATGTTTGCTTTGGTTTCTGCGCCAGTAACACCTGCACGAGAGAGTAGGTAAGTGTAGCCGCCACCTAACTCTGATACTTGCTTCAGTGTTTCATCACTTGCCGTTGGTGGTGCGATGAAGATTGGGTGAATACCAAACTTTTCTGCAGCAGCAACAAATTCGGCACTTTCATTAGTTGGTACATCTGCAATCAAAACAGAATCGATACCTGCTTTTGCACAACGCTCATAGAAGTTCTCGATACCACGAGAGTAAACAAGGTTCGCGTACATAAGAAGACCAATAGGTAACTCTGGGTATTTAGCACGGATCTTACCAATTTGCTCAAAGCAGATATCTGGTGTTGCGCCTGAGTCTAACGCGCGAATGTTAGCGCCTTGGATGGTTGGGCCATCCGCTAGCGGATCTGAGAATGGAATACCAAGTTCAAGGGCATCTGCACCAGACTCAACCAGTGTTTCCATGATTTTGTAAGACTGCTCGGCGTTTGGATCGCAAACCGTTACGAACGGTACAAATGCGCCTTGGTTCTTTTCGTTTAGGCGCTCAAACATCTTTTCATAACGGCTCATTAGATTGCTCCTTTTTCTTCTAAGATGGCGTGTACGGTGAAGATGTCTTTGTCACCACGACCTGATAGGTTAACGACCAATAATTGCTCTTTTTCTGGATTCTCACGAGCCATACGCAGTGCATGAGCCAGTGCGTGAGAAGATTCTAGAGCAGGGATGATACCTTCGTGACGCGCAATTTCTTGGAATGCTTCTAGTGCTTCATCATCCGTCACGTTGTCATATTCAGCACGGCCAATTGCGTTTAGATGTGCGTGCTGTGGACCAACTGAAGGGAAATCAAGACCAGCAGAGACAGAGTATGACTCTTCAACCTGACCGTTTGGATCTTGCATCAATGGAGCTTTCATACCAAAGAAGATACCCGTTTTACCATGTTTAAGTGGTGCACCGTGCTGGTCAGTATCGATACCTTTACCTGCTGGCTCAACACCAATTAGGCGAACGCTTTCTTCTTCGATGAAGTCAGCAAACATGCCAATCGCGTTTGAACCACCGCCCACACATGCGATAACCGCATCAGGAAGACGACCTTCACGTGCCAAAATCTGATTCTTCGTTTCTTCACCAATCATGCGTTGGAAGTCACGCACGATTGTTGGGAATGGGTGAGGACCTGCCGCTGTACCTAATAGGTAGTGTGCATCTTCATAAGTTGCAGACCAGTCACGCAGCGCTTCGTTACATGCGTCTTTAAGTGTTGCTGAACCCGAGTGGACAGGAATAACCTCTGCGCCCATTAGCTTCATACGGAATACGTTCGGGCTTTGACGCTCAACGTCTTTTGCACCCATGTACACGCGACACTTAAGGCCAAGCAGTGCACATGCTAGTGCGGTTGCAACACCGTGTTGACCTGCGCCAGTTTCAGCGATGATTTCGTTTTTGCCCATGCGTTTCGCAAGTAGCGCTTGACCCAACACTTGGTTGGTCTTGTGCGCGCCACCGTGAAGTAGGTCTTCACGTTTTAGGTACAGTTTGGTTTTCGTACCTTTGGTTAGGTTACGAGTTAGAGTCAAAGCCGTTGGACGGCCCGCATACTCTTGAAGAAGCGTCATGAATTCGCTGCGGAATTCTGGATCTTCTTGCGCGTCGATAAACGCTTGCTCTAGTTGCTCCAGTGCTGGAACTAGAATTTGCGGAACGTACTGACCGCCGTATTCGCCAAAGTAGGCATTCAGTTTTGCCATCGTTATATTCCTTCTCGTATTTTTCGCTACGAATAGCTTTAAATTTTTTAGCTGATATCCAGCTTTAGTAGTTGCGAATAGCAGTGAATGCCGCGAGCAACTTCTGTGAATCTTTTTTGCCTGGTGCGCTTTCTACACCAGAGTTTAAATCTAATCCCAAGCAACCTAGTGTCGCTGCTTGTTGAGCATTTTCTGGCGACAGTCCGCCCGCTAGCATAATTTGACTTGGGTCGCCGATCAGTGACCAGTCGAACACTTGACCAGTTCCACCAGTTTGAGTGCCAACTTGCGCATCTAATAAATGGCGATCAATGTTGTCTGCTAGCAGTTCTGGCTTGGCATCAGTCACGCCGTAAGCTTTCCAAATTTCTACCGCTGCTGGTAGTTCGGCTTTGAGTTGGTTTACGTAAGCTTGGTCTTCTTGACCGTGCAGTTGCACCGCTTTTAAACCCAAAGAGGTGACGACAGAAGCAACAAAATCGATATCGTGATTTTGGAAAACGCCTACATAGTTCAGTGGAGCACCGCTCATGGTTAAGCGAGCACCCTCAAGGTCAACCGCACGCTTCGACTTCTCGACAAAAATCAGGCCACCAAATACTGCGCCAGATTGATACGCTTTTGCTGCGTCATCTGGATGCGTTAAGCCACACACTTTGTTTTCGCCTAACGTCACTTTACGTACAGCAAGTTCTAGGTTGTCTTCCGCCATCAGTGAACTACCAATCAAGAAGCCGTCTGCGTATTCCGCTAAATCACGAACTTGTTGATGTGTATAAATGCCAGATTCTGAGATTACTGTTGCGTTAGGAGCCAGTTCGCGAATTGTCGGTGCCAGTTCTTTAGTACGATTCAAATCAGTACTTAGGTCGCGAAGGTTACGGTTATTGATGCCGATAACGCGTGCGCCAAGCTTAACGGCACGATGAAGCTCTTCTTCGTTGCTGACTTCGGTCAAGATACCCATGTTCAGGCTGTGTGCTGCTTCTTCTAGCGCTTTGTACTCTTCGTCATTCAGGACAGAAAGCATCAATAGCACAGCATCAGCACTGTAATGACGTGCTAGGTAAACTTGGTAGGTGTCTACCATGAAGTCTTTGCACAGAACGGGTTGTTTAACTTGACCACGCACTTGAGGAAGAAAATCAAAGTTACCTTGGAAGTACTTCTCGTCTGTTAGGACTGAAATCGCATCAGCATAGTTGTTGTAAACCGATGCAATGTAATCCAAGTCGAAGTGATCACGAATCAAACCTTTAGAAGGAGATGCCTTCTTACATTCGGTGATGAATGCCGTCTTTTCGCCACTCAGAGCATTGTAGAAGCTGCGGTCCGATGGCAGCAAATCAGACTGAAATGTGCTTAGCGGTTGAGACACCTTACGGTCTGCTACCCATTGATATTTGTCGCGGACAATTTTCGCCAGTACTTCTGCCATTTCTGCTTCTTTCTTAGAAACGTGTTCAGACAGGTTGCCAGCTTGCTGAGTGTTGAAGTCAGTCATCTTCTTCAATTCCTTAAGCATGTGCGGCAAGTTGTTGTACCAATTGGTACGCCTTGCCTGAATTCATTGCCTCAATCGCTTGTTGCGTGTTGGCTTTTAAATCTTCGTGGCCGAATAGACGCATTAGCAGAGCAACGTTCACTGCCACTGCACCCAATTGTGCGTCTGTACCTTTACCCGTCAGGATATTGATAATGATCGCTTTGTTTTCTTCAGGATCGCCACCTTTGATTGCTTCTAGTGGGTGCGCTTCTAGACCGAAGTCTGCTGGTGTTAGCGTGTACTCAGTGATCTTGCCGTCTTTGATTTCTGCAACCGTTGTTTCGCCATGAATCGCGACTTCGTCCAAGCCACTGCCGTGAACTACAGCGGCTCGCTTCATACCCATTTGTAGCATGGTTTCTGCGATAGGACGAACCAGTTCTTCACTGTAAACGCCCATCAATTCGATGTTAGGACGAGCAGGGTTAATCAGTGGGCCAAGAATGTTAAAGATGGTGCGTGTTTTCATGGTTTGACGCACTGGCATCGCATGGCGCACACCACCGTGGTATTGAGGTGCAAATAGGAAAGCAACACCGATATCGTCTACCGCTTTGCGCGTATCTTCTGCGCTCATAGCTAGGTTGATACCAAATGAATCAAGAAGGTCAGAAGAACCCGATTTGCTTGAAACGCTGCGGTTACCGTGTTTCGCTACTTTTAGACCACATGCTGCAGCAACAAATGCCGCAGTGGTTGAAATGTTGATGGTGTTGTGACCGTCGCCGCCAGTACCTACGATATCCGCGAAATCATAATCTGGACGAGGGAATGGGTTTGCGTTTGCCAGCAGTGCTTTTGCCGCGCCTGCAATTTCGTCTGGCGTTTCGCCTTTGATTTTTAGTGCAGTCAGCGCTGACGCCATCAAAATTGGATCTAGTTCACCACGGATAATGATGTCGAATAGCTGTTGGCTCTCTTCCTGAGTAAGCGATTCTTGCTCGTACAGTTTGGTAATAATAGGGTTGATGATTGCTTCCATATTTCCTCTCCTAAATTTCTTATGTGCCAAGTGCTTTTTAAGCAGTGAGTGGGTTCGCTGAAGTTTGTTCTTCAAGTGCCCATTCAATGGCATTGGCCAACAGTGTTGCTCCGTAGGTCGTCATAATAGATTCCGGGTGGAACTGGAACCCGCAAACTTTATCTTCTTCATGTACAACAGACATTACCAAGTTATCCACTTCTGCTGTGATGGTTAGGCTCTCAGGAACCTTGGTCGCAACCAGCGAGTGGTAACGTGCAATTGCAAGTGGTGATGGTAGGTTTTGGTAAATCGCATGGTTTTGGTGCTCCATCATAGAGACCTTACCGTGAATGATTTCGCCCGCGCCAGCAACGGTGCCGCCGTATGCTTCAACAATCGCTTGGTGACCAAGACAAATACCAATCATTGGCACTTTGCCTTTCATACGTTGGATAAGCTCTGGCATTGAGCCTGCCTCTGAAGGTGCACCAGGACCTGGTGATAGTAGAACCACTGGGTTTTCAAGCGCGTTTACCGCTTGTTCGATGGTTTCTGCTGGGATGTTGTTTCGGTAAATCTTGACTGAGTGACCTAGCGAGCGGAATTGATCCACAAGGTTGTAGGTGAACGAGTCAAAGTTGTCGATAAAAATGATATTAGCCATCTCTGAACCCTACTCCTTATTGTGACTTATGCGCTGCTTGGATAGCAGAGATTACCGCTTGTGCTTTGCCGCGCGTTTCGTCTGCTTCCGCTTGTGGATCAGAGTCGAACACCACGCCAGCACCAGCTTGAACTTGAGCAATGCCGTTCTCAACGTACGCTGAGCGGATCACGATACAGGTGTCGAGTGTGCCTTCACCAGTGAGGTAGCCAACAGCGCCGCCGTAGCTACCGCGTCGTGCGCCTTCTACATCGCGAATCAACTGCATGGCACGAATCTTAGGTGCACCGGTGAGCGTACCCATGTTCATACATGCTTGATATGCGTGCAGCGCGTCTAGGTCTTCACGCAGTTGACCAACCACACGAGACACCAAGTGCATTACGTGGCTGTAGCGGTCGACTTTTAGAAGGTCTGCTACGTGGCGAGTACCAGCTTGAGCAATACGAGCGACGTCGTTACGTGCCAAGTCAACCAACATCATGTGTTCTGCGTTTTCTTTCATGTCGGTGCGCAGTTCAAGTTCGATGCGGCTGTCTAGGTCGAAATCAATATCGCCGTTAGGGCGCTTACCGCGGCGACGAGTGCCTGCGATTGGGTAGATTTCAATTTGGTTGGTATCGGTTTCATACTTAAGCGCGCTTTCTGGTGATGCGCCAAACAGAGTGAACAGCTCATCTTGCATGTAGAACATGTAAGGGCTTGGGTTACTTTGTTTCAGTTCTTTATAAGCAGCCAGTGGAGAAGGACAAGGTAGAGTGAATCTACGAGACGGTACAACTTGGAATACATCGCCTTTCACTACGAACTCTTTTAAGTCGCGAACGGTTTGGCAGAAGTCTGCATCAGACACGCTAGGTTCTACCGTTACATCTGTTATTTGCTCTGCACTCGGCAACAGTTTTGGCGCTGCACATTGGGCGCTAATTTCTGCAATACGAGTCTCTAACGCTGTTTTCTCTGAACCATCAACAAACAACGTCGCTTGAAGCTGGCAAGATTCCGTTTGATGGTCGACAACAAGTAGTGTTTCCGCGACGTAGAAAACGTAATCTGGACACTGATTTGTTGCTTCGGCATTACCAAGCGGCTCAAAGTTTGCGACTAAGTCGTAGGCAAACAGACCACCAAGGAAAATTGCGTGTTTGTCTTGCTGTGAAATATCAAAACTATGCTGAACCAAACGCAGCGCATCGAAAGAAGAGGCTTCACGTAGGCGAGAGTCTTCATCTAACGTGTCGCATGGCTGGTTAAACTGCAAAGTTAGCGTTTCGCCATCGAACTTGCTCTCAACGTCACCACGGATGTTCTGGTTTAGGTGAGACAGTAGGTTTTTACCGTTATTGGTCAAGGCGTGCATGCTAACGGTATGGCCGAAGCAAACAATGCGAACCGCTGAATCTACGATCAGCAGGGATTTTAAATTTTGCTTTGAATCGATCTCAGCAGATTCCAGCAATAGGCTGTCAGTTTTGTTCTCACATAGTGTGTGGAACAAGCGAGTCGGGTCTTGAGTATAAGGGACGGAAGCCGTTAGCACTTCAAGCTGTCCAAGTTTCTTAATTTCAATGGCCTTGTTCACAAGACCTCCTTGTAGCTGTTTAAATCTTCCTGCCGTACATAGTCGCATAAAGCAAACGTTCTCCCAATCTAGAGTTGGCTATATTCGATTAATGTTTAGGCAGTTGAATGTGAAATGAGCAACAAAACAAAAAAGCCCGCTTAAGTAGCGGGCTTTACAACGTTTGGTTCTATAAACTAGAAGTATACGTTTGCCCACCAAGAACTAGTCCAAGTGCGCCACCAAGCAAGATCTGATGAGTTTGCCTTATTAAGACAAACCGCAACTTTCGCTTTTTGGTTTTGGTTAAATTCTTGTAACATGGTGAACCTTAAATTACGTACTTTGTATTTGTGTACTAGTTAACTAGTGCGAGAGTAAAAAGTCAACCCCAAAACGGCATTAAAACGATAAAAATATGAGAATTGATTTACATAGTCACACCACTGCATCGGACGGTCGGTTAGAGCCTAAAGATTTAGTGGAAAGGGCGCTGAGTTTTGATATCGAGGTTTTGGCGATCACTGATCACGATACGGTTGACGGTTTGGCGTTAGCTAAGCAATACGTTCAAGATAATAATTTGCCGATAAAAATCATCAATGGCATTGAGATATCGACCGTCTGGCAAAACAAAGACATTCATATTGTCGGCCTGAATATCGATCCGGAAAATGAACAATTATCTGCCCTCATAGAACAGCAGAAGCAGCATCGCATAACACGATCTGAGTTAATTGCAGAGCGACTACAAAAAGCAACTCGAGTAGGTGTGCTTGAAGAGGTAAGGCAAATCGCCGGTGATGCTCCAGTGACAAGAGCGCATTTCGCGAAATGGTTGGTAGATAATGGTTACGCAAAAACCATGCAAATGGTGTTTAAAAAATACCTAACGCGTAATAACCCAGGTTATGTACCACCGAATTGGTGTTCGATGAAGGATGCGGTTGATGCTATCCATGCGGCTGGTGGAATGGCGGTATTAGCGCATCCTGGTAGATATAAGTTGACAGCGAAGTGGATTAAGCGTCTTCTAGCAGCGTTTGTCGAAGCGGGTGGTGATGCGATGGAAGTTGCACAGCCACAGCAAGCGCAACAAGAAAGGCGCAACTTGGCTGATTATGCTATACAATACAAACTATTAGCCTCTCAAGGCAGTGATTTTCACTACCCATCACCGTGGATGGAGCTAGGAAGGAACCTATGGTTGCCTGCTGGCGTCGAACCAGTTTGGAAAGATTGGGGAATAGATCCTTCGTTGAATAATACTCAGTAATACGAAGTCGAGAACCCATAAAAATATAGAGCCGAGAGGCTCGATAATGAGGAATTACAATGAGCCAGTTTTTTTACGTTCACCCAGAAAACCCACAGGCTCGCTTGATTAATCAAGCAGTAGCAATCATTCGTAACGGCGGCGTTGTGGTTTACCCTACTGATTCAGGGTACGCACTTGGCTGTCAGTTGGAGAACAAACAGGCACTGGAACGAATCTGTCAGATTCGTCGTCTGGATGATAAGCATAACTTTACTTTACTGTGTCGTGATTTGTCGGAGCTTTCTCTCTATGCGCGAGTGGATAACTCTGCATTCCGACTGCTGAAAAATAACACACCAGGTCCTTACACCTTCATCTTCAAAGGCACAAAAGAGGTGCCGCGTCGTTTGATGAATGCAAAACGTAAGACCATCGGTATCCGTGTTCCAGACAATCAAATTGCCTTGGACTTGTTGGAAGCATTAGGTGAGCCGATGATGTCTACGTCGTTGATTCTACCTGGCAGTGACGTAACAGAATCTGATCCAGAGGATATTCGCGATAAACTAGAACATGCGGTTGATGTGATTCTTAATGGCGGTTACCTAGGTGAACAACCTACGACTGTAATTGACTTTAGCGAAGGTGAACCTGTTGTGGTTCGTTTGGGATCTGGTGACCCTGCACCATTCGAATAGTAGACGCACACCACCGTCAAACAAAATAGGAGGCATCGCGCCTCCTATTTTTGTTATCATATCGAATATCTCATTGAACTTAACTGATTGAGGTTAAGCGAAATCGAAAATGTCGATACCATTTTGTTCTGCATAGTTGATGTATGCAGAGCTCACACCGTTTAGTGTCACTTCAACATTGTATTCATCACTTGAGAATACTGCCCAGCCACATTCATTGTAAGATAAAGTCAGATCATCCGCTGAATCCAAGAACGTATCTCGAATGCCATCGTTATCAGTGTCTCGGCCCATATCAAAGACAAGTTTGTCATGGAAAATATTAAAATCGACAATGTCGGCTTTAACATCAATATCGTTGGAAGACACTGGCTGATCAGGTACACCAATAGCTAGGCGGTTTGTAAGCACGAAGGTGTCGTCTCCACAGCCACCGCTCAGTACTGATTCACCATCACCAACAACGAGCGTGTCGTTACCCCAGCCACCACTCAAGTAGTTGTTGCCTGAATAATCAAAAATTGTGTCGTCGCCGCAGCCACCAAAGAGTTTGTCGTTTCCTAATCCGCCGGATAGGAAATCGTTTCCAAAGCCGCCAGAAACAAAGTCGTTACCTCGGCCACCAAGCAAGGTATCATCTCCCCAGCCACCGAAGACAATATCATTACCTCCGTATCCTACAAACTTATCATCACCACAGAAGCCGAAGAAAATATCGGTTGTTTCAGAGCCTTTTGTGCCTGTCATATCGTCATCTTGAGATGTCCCAAAAATCCAATTTAGGTCGAGATTTAGCATAGACATTGTTCTATTCCTTTTTGTCTGATTTATGCCAATCGCCGAGAGTGCAGAGCGAACCTAGAGAGTCAGAGTACACGATAGCATTAGTGTTATTTTTGATGTGAACTAATGACTTAAAGACAATTTTTGTCTTGTTACCCACGACCTTGCTTTGCTATGAGCGCTCATTGTCTGCGGTGATTGGTATTACTTAGCAGCAAACAGGGACGGCTTATTTTTCGTTGCTTTCTAGCAATACGAACAGTAAACACACCCCAAGTGGTTATTGTTGTAACCCTGACAATTTTATCAGGTACCGCGTGGTTAAAGTGGTTCAGGAAGACCGATATTAGTGGGATTCTCGTTGAGCAATGCCTGCATTAAGTAGTAAAAAAGTTGCAGAATAGGACAAATATTTCGGTCATTTTTGATGTGAATTTTGGTGTGGAGAATGGCGCCGATTTAGCTTACATTAACTAAGAAAGTTACGTATAATGTCCGACCGAAAAATCCCACTGAAATGGGTAAATAGCAAAATGCAGACCAATCCTGGTCTAGACGTCTGTGAAGACGACACATAGGTAGATAAATGAGCGAAAAGTTACAAAAAGTATTAGCACGTGCTGGTCACGGTTCTCGTCGTGAGATTGAATCGTTAATTAAATCTGGTCGCGTTAGCGTGAACGGTGTAGTCGCTAAGCTTGGTGAAAGACTTGAAGACGAGAGCAGCGTAGTTCGTATCGATGGTCACATTGTCTCTGCAAAGATTCAAGAAGAAGTGATTTGTCGTGTACTTGCGTACTACAAACCTGAGGGTGAACTGTGTACTCGTCACGACCCAGAAGGTCGTCGTACTGTTTTTGATCGTCTGCCAAAAATTCGTGGCTCTCGTTGGATTTCAGTTGGTCGTCTGGATGCGAACACTTCTGGTCTTCTACTTTTCACAACGGATGGTGAACTGGCGAACCGCTTAATGCACCCAAGCCGCCAAGTTGAACGTGAATACCTAGTACGTGTGTTCGGTGAAGTAACTGAACAGAAAGTTCGTAATCTAGTCAAAGGTGTTGAACTGGAAGACGGTTTAGCTCGCTTTGAAGATGTTGTTTACGCGGGTGGTGAAGGCATGAACCACACGTTTTACGTTGTTATCAACGAAGGTCGTAACCGCGAAGTTCGTCGACTATGGGAATCGCAAGAGTGTACCGTTAGCCGTCTGAAACGTGTTCGTTACGGCGACATCTTCTTAGATAAGAAACTGCCTCGTGGCGGTTGGATGGAGCTTGACCTGAAAGAAGTAAACTACTTGCGTGAGCTTGTAGAGCTTCGTCCAGAGAAAGAAACCATGCTTGATCTGAACAAAGACAACACGTCACGCAAACGTGAGCGTGCACGCAGCCAAAAAATTCGTCGCGCAGTTAAGCGCCATGAAGAGCGTGTTAACACGCCAAAAGGCCGCAGCAACAACCCTTCTCGTCGTAAGCCGAAGAAGACTGCTGGTGACCAAGGCGCACGCAACAAGCATCGTTAATCGATAGCAAAACATCAGAAAGGCTTGCCAATTCGGCAAGCCTTTTTCTTATCTGTTACATAACAAAAGGATCTAAAGCCGATATAGAGCAGGGTGCTTTGGATAAACAAATATCTCAGCTAAACAAAAACAACAGATAAAAAAATACCAGCACTAGGCTGGTATTTTTGTTCATGATGAAGAAACGTTAATCGCGTTTCCAAAGCATATGGCAGAACTTATGTTCAGGGTCTCGGCTGATTAGCATACGAGCAAATACGTCATCAAGAACGTCATTTTCCTCATTTACTAGGCCGATACGAACCTCTGCATATACTTCTTTGTCGATCTCGAAGCCAACATGTTCAACCCAGTCATCACCGGTTTCAACAAGTTCTGCGGCACCACGATCTTCAAATTGCGCAGTAAACAGAATCACGTCAGCAGGCTCTAGGTTATCTGGAGCCATCTCAAGGAAAATGTCGTACGCTGCGTCGATGACGTCGTCGTAAGAAATCAAATCAGACATGCTTATGCTCGGCTCATGTATTTACGTTCAGCTGTGTTAATGATAACTCGGTCACCAGTTGCAATGTACTCAGGAACCTGGATGACAAGACCTGAAGCGAAGCGTGCTGGTTTAGTACGAGCAGATGCAGAAGCACCTTTGATTGAAGGGTCAGTTTCTTCAATCACTAGCTCAACAGAAGATGGTAGTTCAATACCCACTGCAGCACCGTTAACAAGGATAATGTGGATACCTTGTGTATCTTCGTTGATGAACAGCATGTCGTCTTCAACTTCATTGTGCTTGAATGTGTATTGTGAGTAGTCTTCGTTATCCATGAAGATGTGCTCATCGCCGTCAGCGTATGAGTACACAACTGCACGTTTGTTCATTTCTACCGTTTCAACAACGTCATCAGACTTGTAACGCTCATCTACACGTGCGCCCGTGTTTAGATCTGTACAACGCATTTTGTAGATTTTAGCGCCGCCACGACCGCCAGGAGTCGTTACTTCGATGTCTTTAACTAGAAGAGTTTTACCATTAGACTCGATTGCGAAGCCTTTTTTGATTTCACTTGCCTTTGGCATTGTATATTCCTATTCATACTTATTAAGCAAAACTCGGTGATTATAGCGCTAAGTTAGCCGCCTAGCATTAAAATTCATTGCAGAAATTTGTTGTTACTCCCATGACTAAACACCTGAATGGACTTGATTCGGTGAGTCGGCTAAGAGAACATATAGCCCAACTTCTTGAACCATCTGAGAACACGTTTTAAGTCATGTCTCTGCCTGTTATCGATCCTAAACAACCATTTCAACCAGAGTTTGCGCCTTTAATTAGGGAAGTCACCGCTTGTCTCAAAGGTGGATTGGGGCAAAACTTACACAGCGTTTATGTATACGGTAGTGTTGCTCGTAAAACAGCGATCGTTGGGAAGTCGAACTTAGACCTGGTTGTCGTTACTCAATCATCCTTTGAGCACAATCGCGCGACTTTGCTCAACACAATTAAGTGGCGTGCGCAGCAGAGTTACTCTCAAGTTAATGGTGTATCGGTCCGTACAGCCTTAGTGAGCGAAGTGGCTAATTTAGATAGTATTTTTACTTGGGGCTTTATGCTTAAGCATTGCTGTGTCTGCGTTTATGGTGATGATCTAGCAGACTGCTTCGGTGATTACGTCCCAAGTTGGGAAATTGCTAAGCACTGGAATATGGATGTGGAAGATTGGATTACGGTGTATCGCAAAAAAATCGTACAAGCGAAGACGATAGAAGAGCAGGTGGCCGCCCAGCGCGTGATTGCTAAAAAGTTACTAAGAGCGTCATACTCTTTGGTGATGTATCGAGATAAACGTTGGTTTGATGACCCCGTAGAGTGTGGCAAGGTATTCTTAACTTATCATCCTGAAAAGCAGCTTGAGATCGAGCGGCTAGAAATTTTACTTTCTGGCCGGGGGATTCCCAAGCGTTCTGTTATCGGGCTAATTGATGCGTTTGGTGATTGGTTAGTCAAACAGTACCAGAAAACAGAGTTTCGTATCGGCTAAAACAACCCCATTTGTGGCGCTGAAAGCCTGTCAAAGTCCGTCCCAATGAAAGGGAGAATCGCATCTGCAACGGGTTTGAGTTGTTTATCAATGTAATGTTGATAATCAATCGGGCTATTGAGGTACTCATAAGGTTCAGGGCCGTTCACGGTAATAATGTATTCAATTCGTCCTTTGTTTTGATACTGTAATGGGCGGCCAAGCTTGGCATTTATCTCATCCGCTAAACGAGCTGCACGCACTTGTGGCGGGACGTTTTTCTGATACTCATGCAGTTTTCTGCGCAGTCGCTTTTGATACACCAACTGTTCATCAAATTCACCGTTGTTAGTATTCTCAACCATCTCTCGGACATAGTCGCTTGGATCTTCACCATGGAAAATCATGCTATAGAGTGTATTTTGAAATTTCTGTGCTAACGAGGTCCAGTCAGTACGGGCACTTTCTAACCCTTTAAATACAATCCGTTCTTGCTCTCCTTCACCGATTAAACCCGCATAGCGCTTTTTCGAGCCAGTTTCTGCGCCACGAATCGTTGGCATAAGGAATCTGCGATAATGGGTTTCATACTCGATTTCCAACATAGATGTTAGGTTGTACTCAGAACGCAGGTGTTCTTGCCACCAAGAGTTGATGTAATCAACTAATTGATTTCCAACAGCGTCAGCTTCTACTTGACTGTATGGTCGATTCAACGACACGAATGTGGAATCCGTATCGCCGTAAATCACTTGATATCCTTGCTCCTCAATCAGCACCTTAGTTTGCTTCATGATTTCATGTCCGCGCATGGTAATACTAGAAGCTAACCGAGTATCAAAGAAACGACATCCCGATGAGCCCAGTACGCCATAAAAGGAGTTCATGATGATTTTGATTGCCTGAGAAAAAGCTTTTTCATTGTTCTTCTTTGCAACATCACGTGCTGCCCAAAGCTTTTCAATCATTTCTGGTAAAAAGTGTTTCGTACGATGGAACTGCCCACCGCGAAAGCCAGGTACAGCCTGATTTTCTTCTTTTCCAATATCGAGCAATAACCCCTCAACTAACCCCATAGGATCAATCAAGAACGAGCGAATAATCGATGGATATAGACTCTTAAAATCCAATACTAAAACAGAATCATATAGGTTAGGGATGGAGTCCATCACGTAACCGCCGGGGCTCGCAATCCAATTTTCAGGGTGTAGGTTTGGGGCAACGTAGCCTGCTCGGTGTATCTGAGGCATGTATAGGTTTGTGAATGCTGCAACCGAACCGCCGACACGATCTAGTTCGACACCAGTGAGACGAGAGCGCTCTATTGCAAAGTCAAGCAGGTGAGTGTGATTGAAAATCTTGTTCACCAACACGCAGTCTTGTAAGTTATATTTAGCCAGCGATGGTTTGTCGGAGCGGTACATACGATTGATCTCATCCATACGGTCATGCACGTTGTGGATTTCTTTACCTTCCCCCAAGAGTTCTTGAGATACAGACTCTAATGACCAAGATCGAAAGTGGTAAGTAGCCGTTTTTAGCGTATCGATACCATCCATCACAACTCGCCCGGGAATGGAGATAAACCCTTGTTGGCTTTGAGATGAACTTCTAAAAAAGCTGGCTTGGTCTGCTCTGCCAAGCATTAGCTTCATGTTGTGCCATTCTGCTCGTTTGTGTAGCAGACGAAAGTCAAAATCAATGACATTCCAACCGACAATGACATCGGGGTCGAATTTTTTAAACCAATCGATGAGTGCTTCTAGAAGCGCTTTTTCATCCTTAACCCATTGTATCGGTGTCTCCGAAGGTTCTGGTTCTCCGATCATGATAACGCGGGAATCCATGACGCTGTCTAATCCGATTGAGTAAAGAATGCCTTTCTCAGAGCATTCTAGATCTAACGAGACAACGTTTAACTTCGGCTCATATTGCCCCGCACGGCATTTTGCGCTCTGGACGCGTTGGTAGCCATTGGTGCGAGTCACATTGCCTGTAAACTCGATACTGCCTTTGATAAAACGCTCCATTAGGTAGCGATCGGCGAGGCGAATATCACTTTCATACGTAGTGATATCTTTTTGAGCGAATGTGTCTTTGAGTGCGAGAGCGTCTCTGGTTACATTGGTATAGCAGGCAGCAAGAGGCGTATGTTCAAACGTTTTGAGATCCAAAAGGCGGATGTCGACGAATATGTTTTTTTCTCGTGCGAGTGTCTTTGCTTGCTCTGAGTGTTTCTGAGCGATGAAAAATACTGGCTTCTCACCATTAATAAGTAACTGAGTAGGGCCTGCTTCTGTCGAAAGCCACAGCTCGATTTGAGTTTGACCTTTGATGTCTCGTGCCTGTCGAGTTAGCAGGAAGCCTTGTTGAATATTCAAATGTGAGAAACCTTAGAAAACTTGAAGAACGTTAGTTTAACACTAAGAACTGTGAAAATAACCAGTAAAGAAAGCGTCTCAAATTTTTGCTGGAATTAGTGATTACAAGTTAGTCTTTGGTGCAAGAGGGACAGTGTCATTTTAAGTTATTGCGTGTTTCTCTGGGCAATATGAAACCTAGTTACTTGATTTATTGTACTTAATGTTGTTAATTGTCTTTTCTTAGATTTCGGTTCTGCTCATCACGCTCTAAAATAATAGAGTGGTTTATGAATAAGTTCTTGCTAAAGTTTGCGTTTCAGCACATATTCATAGAAAGCAATTTTTTG
>NZ_JAWOTK010000028.1:0-41716 GCF_033338855.1 Vibrio sp. Vb0937
AGTTCTGATTTTTCAATCGATACTGTACCAACCAATGTTGGCTGACCTTTCGCAACGCGCTCTTTGATATCTTCAATGATTGCAGCAAACTTCTCAGCTTCGGTACGGTACACCACATCCGGCATATCGTTACGAATCATTGGTTTGTTGGTTGGGATAACCACCGTTTCCAAGCCATAAATAGATTGGAACTCAAACGCTTCAGTATCCGCAGTACCTGTCATACCAGACAGTTTTTCGTATAAGCGGAAGTAGTTCTGGAAGGTAATCGAAGCCAAAGTTTGGTTTTCGTTTTGAATCTTAACGCCTTCTTTCGCTTCTACTGCTTGGTGAAGACCTTCAGACCAACGACGACCTGGCATTGTACGACCAGTATGTTCATCAACAATTACTACTTCACCTTCGTCAGTAACGATGTAATCAACGTTGCGCTCAAACAACACATGAGCACGCAAAGCGGCATTCACGTGATGTAACATGCTGATGTTAGTCGGAGAGTAAAGTGTGTCACCCTCTTCCATAAGACCATTTTTCACCAACAGTTCTTCAACGTACTCTTGGCCCGTTTCTGTGAGGTATACTTGCTTTGATTTCTCATCAACAGTGTAGTGACCATCACCACGATATTCTTCAGAGTCTTCTTTGTCTTGCTTTTTAAGATGCGGGATCAAAAGGTTGATTCGGGTGTATAGCTCAGAGCTATCTTCAGCAGGACCAGAAATGATTAAAGGGGTACGAGCTTCATCAATTAGGATTGAGTCCACCTCATCGACAACTGCAAAGAAGCGTTCACGTTGTACGCGATCTTCGCTACGGAAAGCCATATTGTCACGAAGGTAGTCAAAACCAAATTCATTGTTGGTTCCGTATAGAATGTCAGCTTGGTACGCTTCTTTTTTCTCTTGAGGAGGCATGTTTGGCACGTTTACGCCAACAGTCATACCTAAAAATTCAAATAGAGGGCGGTTTGTCTCTGCATCACGTTTAGCTAGATAATCGTTCACTGTTACAATATGAACGCCTTTACCAGCTAGGGCATTTAGGTAAGCAGGAAGCGTTGCCGTCAGCGTTTTACCTTCACCCGTACGCATTTCAGCGATTTGACCCGCATTTAGAACCATACCACCGATAAGCTGGACGTCGAAGTGGCGCATACCGTAGACACGCTTAGATGCTTCACGAACCGTAGCAAAAGCTTCTGGAAGTAGTTTATCAAGAGTTTCACCCTTCTCTAGGCGCTCACGGAATTCAACCGTCTTTGCTTTTAGCTCTTCGTCACTTAGAGCCTCGAATGTTGGCTCATAGTTATTAATTTCTTTTACAATTTTTCTAAGGCGGCGCAGTGTTCGGTCGTTGCGACTGCCAATCACTTTTGTCAGTAGCTTAGTTATCATTTTTCGTGAATCTCTCTTTATTCAGACCGTTCCCGATCTACTCATAATGCCTTCAGTCTCTGCCAGTTTGGAACTAAGAATACTGAGATAAATCATTTATCAAAGATATTGAGTTCAAACATCCATATTTCAAGGCTAAGTTTTGAAACAATGTGGCTTAGTGTAAGGATTTTTAATCGATACAACCATAAATAGACGTATTTGTTTGAAGCACTCTGAAGTTTTTACTTAAAGTGGTGACTGATTAGCCGATATTGCATACCGCAATATGTGTAATCCATCCAGAGCAAACTTTGCTTTTTACCTTGCTACATTGTAAAACTGAAGCTAAAGACGTTAATGTAAACTATACCTTGATAGAAAGCTGCTCTAGAATAGCTATATCTCAACAAAATTAGATTTTACCTATGCGTGATCACCGTCCAACCTCGACTGAAGATGTTATTGCTGAGTCACAGTTCAAGCAGATTCAAGAACATGCTGGAGAAATCTTACAGCTTAACCAAGCTTTGCAAGAGGTCTTACCCACGGGGACGGCCGATCATTGCCGAGTAGCGAATGTTCGTAACGGCCATCTATTGATCGATGTCTCTAGTGCCGCGATCAAAATGAAGATCGATTACGATCGCCTCATGATCCTAAATAAACTTCGTACTCAAGGCTTTGCCAAGCTGATGAGCGTTGAAGTGAGGATCAATCCTTCACTATATCGAAACCGCTTTCAACAAGACGACAGACCTAAGCGTCCACCACTAACCGAATCTGCAGCAAAGTCATTAATGACGATTGCCGACATGGCGCCACCGAAAATTCAAGAGCGTTTAAAACGATTAGCCGATATGGCAGAAAAGGAAGATCGTAAGTGAACGTTATTTCAATATGCTGAAAGCTTGAATGTTATTGATAAATCCAGGATTAAAGCCAAATAGCAAAAAACCAGGCATAAGCCTGGTTTTTTATTAATTCTAATGCCAAGTATTTACGCAAGCACCATATTTGGTTCTGCGAATGCTACTGGTGAGCCGACTTCTTCTTCGAATGTAGTCCACTCCCACGCTTCCTGATCTGCAAGAACAGCACGTAACAGTTGGTTATTTAAACCGTGGCCAGATTTAAAGGCACGGAATTCACCAATGATTGGGTGGCCACACATGTAAAGGTCACCAATCGCATCCAACACTTTGTGAGTCACAAACTCATTTTCAAAGCGTAGACCTTCTTCATTAAGAATACGGTAATCATCCAAAACGATAGCATTGTCAAAACTACCACCCAAAACTAGGTTTTGAGATTGTAGATATTCGATATCACGCATAAAGCCAAACGTACGTGCTCGAGAAATCTCACGAACAAAGCCTTTTGACGAGAAATCAAACAGCAAACGTTGCTCGTCTGATTCAATCGCTGGGTGATTAAACTCAATTTCGAAGTCCATACGGAAGCCGTTAAATGGTACAAATTCTGCCCATTTATCACCATCTTCAAAACGAACTGGCTTTTTGATGCGGATGAAGCGTTTTGGCGCATTTTGCGTTTCGATACCTGCTTGTTGTAGCAAGTATACAAATGGGCTTGCACTACCATCCATGATCGGAATTTCAGGTGCGTCTACTTCGACAACAATGTTATCGATGCCCATACCAGCAAGTGCCGCATTCAAGTGCTCAACAGTTGAAATACGCACACCTTCATCGTTTACCAATGCAGTACAAAGCATGGTGTCACGAACCGAAGCTGGATCAGCTGGAAAATCTACAGGTGGATTTACATCTGTACGACGGTAAATGATACCTGTATTTGCAGCAGCCGGGCGCAGAGTAAGTGTGACTTTACGACCAGAGTGGAGACCCACACCAGTTGTTTTCACTATTTCTTTCAGAGTACGTTGTCTGATCATCTGCTTGCCTCTCAAAAATTTGCTACAAAACACGGCCGTCTGTAACGTCGACCGTGAATGCTACCATAATTTTGAGCCATGTCAAATTTATGGGTTAAAGATTAATCAGCCTGACGACGCAAAAATGCCGGTATATCTAAATAACCACTTTCCTTTTCTTGCTTTGGAGCCGCAGAACTTTGGCTCGACGAAGCTGGAGAAGAAGGAGCAGTGTTTGTCGGCTGAGGAGTTACCTGTGGCTTCTCTTGCACTTGATTATTTTGCAAGGTCTGTGCCGGTTTTTCTTCAGCTTGCGTTGCCGCTGCTTGTTGCTGTGGTTGAGCTTGCGGCGTCGGTGCCACTTTAGCTTTACCACCCGCAACTAGCGTGATATCTGGCTTTTTCTCATTACCAATACCTGTCGCTACAACTGTTACGCGGATTTCGTCAGTCATATCAGGGTCTAGAGAAGTACCGATAACAACAGTCGCATTGTCAGAAGCGAATGCCTTCACTGTATTACCAACCGTCTCAAACTCGTCAAGACGCATATCCAGACCAGCAGTAATATTGACAAGAACACCACGAGCGCCCGCTAGATCGATGTCTTCCAGAAGTGGGCTAGAAATTGCCATTTCAGCCGCTTCTTCAGCTCGGTCTTCACCTTTGGCGATGCCGCTACCCATCATTGCGTGACCCATTTCAGACATTACAGTTCTTACGTCCGCAAAGTCGACGTTGATCATGCCAGGGCGAGTAATTAGCTCAGCAATACCTTGAACGGCATTCTTAAGAACATCGTTAGCGCTTGCAAAAGCTTCTAGTAGTGTTACACCACGACCAAGTACTTTAAGTAGCTTTTCGTTTGGAATCGTGATCAAAGAGTCAACATGCTTAGACAGCTCATCGATACCTTGCTCAGCAAATGCCAAACGCTTTTTACCTTCAAAACTAAACGGTTTAGTTACTACCGCTACTGTTAGAATGCCAAGCTCTTTAGCCACTTCAGCAATAACAGGCGCTGCACCAGTACCGGTACCGCCACCCATACCAGCTGCGATAAACACCATATCGGCGCCAGTCAGGGAATCTTTAATTCGATCTCTGTCTTCGAGAGCTGCGTCACGGCCAACCTGTGGATTAGCACCTGCACCCAGACCTTTAGTGATATCACCACCGATCTGAATAACATTGCCAACGCTTGTCTTACGAAGTGCTTGCGCATCAGTGTTGACGCTGATGAATTCCACACCTTCGATGGATTCACGCACCATGTGTTCAACGGCGTTACCACCGCCGCCACCAACCCCAACGACCTTGATTACTGCATCGTCAGACATTTCCATCATCGGTTCAAACATGTGTTGTCTCCGTTTATCCTGCAACTCAGGTTAAAACTCTTTTTGTATCCAGTTACGCAATTTATCGAAAAAGCCAGTTACAGATGAGCGTTTAGGTTCATTATAATCGCTATCGTCGCTAGACTGCATGTCTCTTGCGTAATGAAGTAATCCAACTGCCGTAGAATGGTACGGCTCTTTTACATAGTCAGTTAATCCGCTGACTTCGAGCGGTTTGCCGACCCTTACTTGATTGCGGAATACGCGTTCCGCACATTCTACCACTCCGTCCATTTGCGCAGCACCGCCGGTGAGTACAACTCCCGCAGCCAGATGGTGCTTGATACCCTCTTCGCGCAATTTTGCTTGTACAGAGTCGATAGTTTGGTTAACCAGTCCCATAAGCTCAGAGTAGCGTGGCTCAATCACTTCTGACAACGTTTGACGTTGCAGGCTACGTGATGGTCGTCCACCTACGCTTGGTACATTAACCGTGTCATCCTTACTGACCAGTTCACTCAAAGCACAGCCATATTTGACTTTTATTTCTTCAGCATCGCTCACTGGCGTGCCAAAAGCAAAAGCAATATCACTGGTTACAGCATTTCCTGCGTACGAAAATACTTCTGTGTGACGTAACGCACCGCCAGTCCAGATGGCCACATCCATCGTGCCGGCACCAATATCAACCACACAAACTCCAAGCTCTCTTTCATCCTCGGTGATTACTGCATTACTAGCAGCAAGCCCAGAAAATACGAGTTGTTCTACTTTAAGGCCGCAGCGTTCTACCGCCTTAATAATGTTGCGTGCCATGTCATTATGGCATGAGATAAGGTGGACACTCACTTCCATTCTTACCCCAGATAAACCAAGCGGATTTTTGATTCCTTCTTGGTAATCAATGGTGAACTCTTGCGGGATCACATGAAGAATTCGCTGTTCATCACCGATTTTAATCGATTTTGCGGTATGGATAGCGCGATCCATGTCTTCTTGAGACACCTCTTCATCAGAAATCGTGCCCATACCTTTTTCAATTCGGCTTGCGATATGCTTACCAGACAACGAAATGAAGACTCGGCTGATCTGGCACTCTGCCATTAATTCAGCTTGATCAATTGCACGTTGTACTGATTTTACAACCGACTCCAAATCATTCACGCCACCTTTATCCATGCCGCGTGAGGGGCTACTACCTGCGCCAATAATATTAATTTGACCGTCTGGTAAAACCTCACCCACTAGAGCCGATACGGTTGCAGTGCCTATATCAAGACCAACAATAATGTTGTCATCAGCGGCCTTAGTCATCTGTACTCTCTTCTAACTCTTGTTCAGGAAACCAACCAACTGCGGCTCCTGTATCGTACCTAAGATCGATATAACTGATTCTTTGCGTGTCACTGCCAAGCTTGTTATAGAGCTTAAAAAAGCGCTCTATACGCTCAAGAAGAGACTCTTTTCCGAGCTCTAATCGAATACCGTTATCAAGGATGATTTGCCAAGCTCGTCGCTCGTTTAATACCAGAGACGATATCGCTAAACCCAATTGCTGAAACTTAGGACTCAAATCACGGTAAGTCTGTAAGACTTCCGGTCCGCTATCTTTGGGTCCGTACAGCTTCACTTTTTCTTCTTGCAACAGAGCAACATCTCCATCAAAAACGAACCCGTTTTTATCTAACAGTTCGTTGCCATTCCAAATGGCTTCTGGTTGATGCTCCGTCAAAAAAACTTTTACTGTATCCGGCCACTGCTTTCGGATTGCGGCATGCGCTACCCATGGCAGAGCTTCGACACTTTGCTGTAATACATCAATATCCTGAGACATAAATGTACCGATGTGATCAATTCGACTAAATGCAGCCTGCACATCGTCAGCTTGGACATACTCCAGTTTCCCCTGAAGTACTATTTTGGAGAGAGGTAACCTTTGGTCATCCCACATCCAACTGATCGCCGCGTACAAAACAGAACTAATTAAAGTCACAACCACAACGAAAAATAACGCACCCAAGATTTTTTCTTGGCGACCACGGTTGTTACCCGTGTTTGGTCGCTCGTCATTCAGTGCAATATTCAACAACGTCTTCGTTTCCTGACTTTTGTCGTGTACTTTTTACCCATATAATTACGCAGAGGTAAAAGTCTTGACTTTAACCTTGGGATTATACTGAGCTCTTGTAAACTATCAAACACTGATAGCAATAAATCACAATGATATTGACGCAAAATCGAGATCTGAGTCTTTATCTGTCCTTCGCGTCAACAATATGTGTCAGCCAAGCATCTTGTTTATATTCAATTTAAGACCTGCCAGCTGTTTCGCCACTTTACCAATATCACCCGCACCTTGCGTTAAGATTAGGTCGCCGTCTTGTATAACGTTAGCTAAAACTGAAGGTAATTGCTCGATTTCTGGAACAAAAATCGGATCTACCTTGCCTCGGCTGCGAATTGTGCGACATAAAGCGCGCCCATCAGCCCCTGCAATCGGCTTTTCACCCGCTGCGTAAACATCCAGCATGATCAATACATCTACCTGTTCAAGCACATTCGCGAAATCATCGTATAAATCACGAGTACGGCTATAACGGTGCGGTTGGAAAATCATCACCAAACGCTTGTCTTGCCAACCACTGCGTGCTGCATTAATGGTTACATCCACTTCTGTGGGATGATGGCCGTAATCATCAACAAGCATTGCATGGCCGTTGCCAGTATCAAACTCGCCAAGGTGATCAAAACGTCTTCCCGTACCTTGCGTACCAGCCATTGCCTTTAGGATCGCATCGTCTTCAATGTCATCTTCAGTAGCAACCGCAATCGCAGCAGACGCATTCAATGCATTGTGACGACCTGGAATATTCAGCGTGATATCTAAGTTAGCTCGCCCTTTACGTACTACCGTAAATTTGCCTTGCTGCCCCTCTTGACGATAATCTTCAATACGTACGTCGGCATCTTCAGAAAAACCGTAAGTTATCACTTGACGACTAATACGTGGGATTAACTCTCGAACCACAGGATCGTCAATGCAAACAATTGCTTGGCCGTAAAACGGTAGATTATGAAGGAAATCGATGAAGGTTTGCTTTAAGGTTTCAAAGTCACCACCATAGGTATCCATATGATCGGCTTCGATATTGGTAACAATGCTCACCATTGGTTGCAAGTGCAGGAATGACGCGTCACTTTCATCTGCCTCTGCAATTAGAATACGACTCGAGCCTAGACGCGCATTTGTACCTGCGCTTTTCACCAAACCGCCATTCACAAACGTTGGATCAAGACCGGCTTCAGAATAGATTTGAGTAACAAGAGCGGTCGTCGTGGTTTTACCGTGTGTACCCGCAACGGCAATACCGTGACGGAATCGCATCAATTCAGCCAACATCTCTGCGCGGCGTACAATAGGGATGCGTAATTCACGTGCCGCCATCACTTCTGGGTTTTCTTCGTTGATCGCCGTTGACACAACAACCACACTGGCTTTTTCTACATTACTGGCTTGATGACCAATAAATACCGTCGCACCTTTTGATACCAAACGCTCTGTCACAGCGTTCTCTGATAGATCAGAACCTGTGATTTGGTAGCCTTCGTTCAACAGCACTTCTGCAATGCCGCTCATGCCCGCACCACCAATACCGATGAAGTGGATGGATTTCACGCGGCGCATCTCTGGCACCATTGCGCGAATCTGAGCTAAGTCTTGTGTATGTTGGATTGTCATCAATTCTATTCTCAATAATTCGGTTAACGCTTTTCGGTCAAAGCGACAATGGCTTGTGCGACAACTCGGTCAGCATTCAATTTTGCAGCGCCACGCGCTTGCTCAGCCATTGTAAGTAAAGCTTGGCGATCCAATTGTTGGATCTGCAGAGTCAGAGACTCAACGGTTAAATCTGGTTGTTCAATCATTTTCGCCGCGCCGCAATCCACCAAGTGGTCTGCATTAAGTGCTTGCTGGCGGTCTTTGTGCATGAATGGAACAAAAATAGCGCCTACACCTGCCGCCGAGACTTCAGATACGGTTAACGCTCCAGAGCGACAAACTAAAAGGTCAGCCCATGCGTAAGCTTCTGCAACGTCATCAATGAATTCCATTACTTCTGCATTTACCACACCATTAGCTTGGTATGCTGCATTCACTTCTTCGGCGGCACCTTTACCCGCTTGATGACGAATACAGTAATCTTCGCCCAATTTCGACATCACTTCTGGCAGAGTTTGGTTAAGAATACGTGCGCCTTGGCTGCCACCCATCACCAAAATGCGAATTGGACCTTGGCGCTCTTGCATGCGCTCAGTTGGCGCTGCTAATTGAGTCACGTCTTCACGAACTGGGTTCCCAACCACTTCGGCATTTGGAAAAGCGCCTGGGAAAGCCTGAAAAACCTTCTTAGCGATTTTCGATAACCATTGGTTCGTTAAACCTGCTACTGCATTTTGTTCATGCAGAACAACAGGAATACCACTCATCCAAGCGGCAATACCACCCGGGCCGCTAACATAACCGCCCATACCAAGCACTGCGTCTGGCTGCCAGCGTTTCATGTGAGCACGAGCCTGCATAATGGCATTGATAATTTGAAATGGTGCTGCAAGAAGACGTTTAACGCCTTGACCTCGTAACCCTTTCACTTTGATAAAGTCGATTTCAATGCCATGTTTTGGCACCAAATCCGCTTCCATTCGATCCGCCGTACCTAACCAACGGATCTCCCAACCTTGTTCTTGAAGCTGTTTTGCTACCGCCAAACCTGGGAATACGTGACCGCCAGTACCACCAGCCATCACCATCAAACGTTTATTTTGTTTCATTAGCTTGTTGTTCTGATTGTTGTTGCTCGCGTTTCAAGCGGCATTCGTAATCGATACGCAGTAGTATGGACACTGCGACGGACATAATTATTAGACTAGAACCACCATAACTGATGAGTGGAAGTGTTAAACCTTTAGTTGGAACAATACCGGCGGCAGCTCCAACATTAACCAAGGTTTGAAACGCAAACCAAATACCAATTCCGAAAGCCAGATAACCTCCGAACATTTCGCCTTCTTCAAATGCACGCTTGCCGATGTAAACCGCTTTTAGCACCAAGCTAAAAATCAGCATTAAGACCAGCACTACGCCTACGAAACCAAGCTCTTCAGCAAGTACGGCAAACACAAAGTCGGTATGCGCTTCCGGTAGATATTCCAGTTTTTGAATTGAATTACCGAGACCTTGTCCGAACCATTCACCACGACCAAACGCCATCAAAGACTGAGTCAACTGATAGCCACTGCCAAATGGATCTTCCCACGGGTCAAGGAAGGAGGTTACTCGTCGCATACGGTATGGCTCGACGAGAATCAAACCTACCACAGCGCCGATACCTGCCACCATCAAGGCGAGAAACTGGGTTAGTTTTGCACCTGCGATAAAAAGCATGCCAAACAGCGTGACCAGCATCACGACCACCGTCCCCAAGTCTGGCTGACCAAGTAGTAATACTGCGAAGAAGGCAAACACCATGATTGGCTTCATAAAGCCACCAAAGAACGTTTGTCTTACTTCGTCTTGCTTTCGAACTAAGTAACCAGACATGAAGATAAACAGCGATAGCTTCGCGACTTCCGCTGGCTGAAGGTTAAACAGCCCGAGGGGAATCCAACGAGACGCACCATTAACCGACTTACCCGCCAAGAGCACGATGATCAACAGTGCGAAAGAAGCCCAAAGTAAGTAATGGCTCTTCTTAAACCACTCTTGCAAAGGCACTTGCAAAATAACAGCGGAGGTCCCTAACGCCAGCACGAGAAACGTCGCATGACGAAACATAAAGTGGAACGGCTGTTCCGTTAATCGAGAGCTGATTGGAAATGATGCAGAGGTTACCATGACCAAACCAGTCAACATCAAACCCAGTGCAATCCACACTAACTGACGATCAAACATCGCCTCTGGGGCTGGATGCTTGAGCCAATTGCCAATACTGCGTTTAACGTTACCTAAACCCACGAAGTGTGTAACCTTTAATTATGCATATTTCTGAGCAAGAGCAGCGAAAGCATCACCTCTTGCCATAAAGTTGTCGAATTGATCAAAGCTAGCACATGCAGGAGACAGCATCACCATATCACCTGGTTTTAACTGCGAAGATACTTGTTGAATCACATCTTCCATAGTGTTGAAACGTATTGCAGATTCATGCAGTGGCATAAATTCATCGCCATCAGCGCCAAAGCAACACAGTTGCAAGTTAAGCGTCGCGAAGATCGGTTTTAATGGCGAGAAGTCAGCACCTTTGCCAACACCACCAACGAGTAAGTAGAGCTTGCCTGTCGATTCCAAACCAGATAGCGCAGCCATAGTGCTGGCAATATTAGTTGCTTTAGAGTCATTCACCCATTTGACGCCTTGATTATCCGCAACCACCTGGCATCGGTGTGTCAGTCCCGTGTAATTTTTAAGTGCATTCAATGCGTTGTGATAGTTTACGTCCGCAGCTTTTAATAGCGCTAAAGCAACCAGAGCGTTAGATAAGTTGTGCTTACCAACCAACTTAAGCTCATCACTTGCGACAACTCGTTGACCGTGATCGAGCAGCCAAGTACGGTTGCCATCCACCTCGAGACCAAAGTCCTGATTGTCGCTGCCAAATGTCACCAATGGCATCTCTGCGTCTGGGAAGGTTTCTTGATCATCACGGTTCACGACTGCAAGAGCAGCATGGTTAAAAATACGCAACTTAGCTTGTCGATAGTCAGACATGCCTTGATAACGATCCATATGATCTTCAGAAAGATTCAGAAACGCAGCGGCTTTGAGCTTTAAGCTTGACGTCGTTTCTAACTGGAAGCTCGAGAGTTCGAGTACATATAGGTCTGCGTCTTGTTCTAACAAATCCAGAGCAGGCACACCGATGTTACCACCAACGCCAACATCCAAACCTGCAGCCTTAGCCATCACACCTGTGAGGTCGGTTACTGTGCTCTTACCGTTTGAGCCCGTAATCGCAATCACCGGTTTCTGCACCGCCCAAGCGAATAACTCGATATCACCTACTACTGCCGTACCTTTTGCTAATACGGCTTGGATCTCTGGTGTCGCTAGCGCAATACCAGGGTTGGTCACGATAAGATCCGCGTCAGAAAGCCAGTCTGTATTCCAACCACCACTATGCAGTTGAACATCTTCCGGCAAGCGCTCTGCACCCGGAGGGTTTACGCGAGTATCAATGACTTTGACCACAAGCTGTGGCTGATTTTTTCTTAGGTGTTTAACGACAGAGAGCCCGGTAATACCGAGCCCTACGACGACAACACTATGTATGTTTTGCCAACGTTCCATATTTGATCACACTGTAAATCTTGTTCTTGGAAAGTGCGATTAACGCACTTTCAATGTCGCAAGACCAATCAGAACAAGAACCATAGAAATAATCCAGAAACGCACGATTACGCGAGGTTCTGGCCAACCTTTCAATTCGTAGTGGTGGTGAATCGGTGCCATACGAAAAATGCGCTGACCACGCAGTTTGTATGAACCCACCTGTAGAATTACCGACAGCGTTTCCATCACAAACACACCGCCCATGATCACCAACACCAACTCTTGACGAACGAGAACAGCAATAGTGCCTAACGCGCCGCCAAGCGCTAGTGAGCCGACATCACCCATGAACACTTGTGCTGGATACGTGTTAAACCACAAGAAACCAAGGCCTGCACCGACGATTGCTGTACATACGACAACCAACTCAGAAGCATGTGGTAAGTATGGTATATGAAGGTATTCAGAGAAGTTAACGTTACCGGTCGCCCATGCAATAACCGCGAAGCCTGCTGCAACAAGAACCGTTGGCATGATTGCCAAACCGTCTAGACCATCAGTCAGGTTAACCGCGTTACTTGTACCTACAATGACAAAGTAAGTCAGAATGATATACATCAAACCAAGCTGCGGCATGATGTCTTTAAAGAATGGCACCACTAGCTGAGTTGCTGCTGTGTCTTTACCGTAAGCATACAATGCGAAAGCGACGACAAACGCGATCAACGACTGCCAGAAGTACTTCCAACGCGCAATCAAGCCATCGGTATTTTTACGTACCACTTTACGATAATCATCAACAAATCCGACCGCACCGTAGCCAAGTAAGACCGTAAGTACCGCCCATACGTAAGGGTTGGATAAGTCTGTCCATAGCAAAATCGTGATTGAGATGGCCGCTAAGATCATGATACCGCCCATTGTTGGGGTACCACGCTTACTAAAGTGAGATTCAGGACCTTCGTTACGCACTACCTGACCAATTTGCAGCATTTGCAAACGCTTGATCATGATTGGTCCCATCCATAATGACAGACCTAGAGCGGTTAATACGCTTAGGATTGCTCGAAAAGACAAGTATTCAAACAATCGGAAAAAAGACAGGTATGGCTGTAGCAGCTCGGCAAGCCAAATAATCATTAATAATACTCCTTCAAAGCAGCAGCGACTTCAAACATACGTGCACCGTTCGCTCCTTTCACCAATATCGTATGGTTTTCAGGAACGGCTTGGTCTAGATGCTGCTTGATGTATTCAATCATCTCTTGGTGCGTCTCAAAATGAATGCCTTGGCAAAGATCACTGATCACCTTGGCGTCTGCACCATATGTGAGAACATGTTCAAATTTTTGTGGGGCAGCATGTTCCCCGACTTGACGATGAAGTGCAAGACTTTCCTCGCCCAATTCCGCCATATTACCTAAAATCAGCCAGCGTTGACCTAGGAAAGCGGCCAATAAATCAACTGCCGCTTTCATGGCTGGCACGCTCGCGTTGTAGCTGTCGTCAATCAATTTTATCTTTTCGCTCAGCGCTTCAACCTCGACGCGACCTTTCACTTTGTTCAAATGTTTAAGGCCAGCACGAACCTCTTCTAATGTGGCGCCCATTTGTAACGCAATAATAGAAGCAGCGATCGCATTCGCAACGTTGTGTTGACCTATAATACCCAGAGACAGTTCAATTTCTTGTGAGCTTGCTGCGATATGTAAGTCAAAGCTTGCTTCACCTGCGGCGTTCAATACGATGTTAGAAGCGAAGAAGTCTGCATCAGTATTACTTTGTGAAAAAGTAATGACTTTCTTATCTGCTAACACTTCATCCCACTTGGCTTCACCATTGCTGTCTAGGTTAACAATCGCAATACCACCAGCTGAAAGGCCTTGGTAGATTTCACCTTTGGCTTGTTTCACGCCATCAATAGAACCAAAGCCTTCAAGGTGAGCGGCGGCTACATTGTTCACTAACGCGATATCTGGTTTTACTAACTGAGTCGTGTAAGCAATTTCACCTATATGGTTAGCACCAAGCTCAATCACGGCATAATCATCATCCTGCTGTGAGCGCAATAATGTCAACGGAACACCAATATCATTATTGAAGTTACCCGCCGTGAATAACACTTTGCCTTTCAATTGCAGGATACTCGCAACCATTTCTTTTACGGTCGTTTTACCGCAACTTCCGGTGATGGCAACGGTAGGTGTTTTGCATGCTTGATGCACCCAAGAAGCAAACTCACCCAATGCAAGTTTGGTATCCGACACCACAATTTGCGGCACATTCACATCTAAGCGTTTTTCTACGAGTAAAGCACCGGCACCTGCATCTACCGCTTGTTGGCAAAAGTTGTGCGCGTCAAAGCGCTCCCCTACTAACGCGACAAATAGAGCCCCACGATCAATCGTTCGTGTATCAGTAGAAACCGCGTCGATAAGTAGATCGTCGCCGAATCGCTCGCCACGAGTGATGTCTGCAATTTGAGATAACGTTACTTTGATCATGAGGTCAATCCTAAAAGTTGCATTGCGGACTCGCGGTCGGAGTAATGAATCGTTTCGCCATTACGAATCTGATAATCTTCATGGCCCTTCCCTGCTAACAAGATAATGTCGTTTGGCGAAGCATTTTCAATGGCATAAGACAGTGCTTTGAAGCGGTCATGCTGAACAATCGCTTCAGCAGGTTTTGACAGCCCAGCTAACATGTCTTTCACAATCTGAACCGGGTCTTCGCTGCGTGGGTTATCGTCAGTCAACACCACTCTGTCGCCTAGACGCTCTGCAATTTCCGCCATCATTGGGCGCTTACCTGCATCGCGATCGCCACCACAGCCAAAAATAGCCCACAGCTGGCCTTCACAATGAACTCGTAAAGCTTGCAGCGCTTTTTCTAAAGCATCAGGAGTATGGGCATAATCGACCACGACTTTGGCACGATCCTCAGTTTGGAATAACTCCATTCGGCCGAGTACAGGTTGCAGTTGACCTGCGGTTTCGAGTAACGCTTGTTTCTCTTTACCTAAGCTTAATAAGGTCGCAAAAGCGAGCATTAAGTTGGTTGCATTAAACTCACCAATCAATGGCGCGTGCAATTTACCTGAGCCAAACTTACCATCGAACTTAATAGTAATCCCTGACTCCGCGTAACTGACTTCCGTCGCCCAAATTGCGCTTTCAAATTCAGTGTTCGCCTTGAGCGAAACAGCGATCGCATTACTTAACTGCGACGCCCATTGATGACCTACTTCATCATCAACATTGATAATGGCACGTTCACATTGGTGTTGCGTGAACAACCCAAGCTTTGCATTGGCATACTCTTCCATCGTGCCATGATAATCTAAGTGGTCACGACTTAAGTTAGTAAACACGCCCGCCGCAAATGATAATGCTTTGACACGACCTTGCGTCAGGCCATGAGAAGATACTTCTAGCGCGGTGTATGTGGCTTGTTGATTTGCGAGAGAGGAGAGCGTTTTCTGAATTTCAACGGCATTCCCCGTTGTATTCGCAGCTTGTTGCAAGTTATTGAGGAAGCCATTTCCTGTTGTTCCCATTACCGCCGCTTTATGGTCAAGCAGTTCTAGCCATTGCGCTATTAACTGGGTAATGGTGGTTTTGCCGTTGGTGCCGGTGACACCAATCAAATCCATATCAGGGTAAGCATAGATCTTTCCAGCAATTGCGGATAAACGTTGGTCCAACCTATCAATGTAAATGACGGGAACATCATCAATGATTTCCACCGTACCATGTGTTTTGACATCGCAGGCTTGCGCAAGGGCTGCATTTGCACCTTGCTCAATTGCAGAGGCAATGAATTTACGCCCATCCACAACATGGCCAATCACTGCTACAAACGTGGTTCCAGGTTGAACTCTTCGGCTGTCGAGCTCCAATTCAGAAACAAGAACGGACGATAAGCTAGGGCAATCCACCCAAGGGGAAAGCAGCACGTCCATACTGATGGCTTTAGTCATATTTGTTCTCCGAGCTTTGGCTCAGGTTTTCTTAATTTTGTTTGCTCAGTAAACCACAGGGCTTACTGTTGGAATTTGTTTTCGTCAGGTGCAACATTGAGTATTTGTAGCGCGCCTTTCATGATTTCAGAGAAAACAGGAGACGCTACCGAACCACCATAGTAGTCATCACCTTGAGGCTCGTTTACGATCACTACTAAAGCAATTCGCGGATCGCTAACCGGAGCAAGCCCAGCCGTGTAGGTGATGTACTCGTCGCTGTACCCACCGGCAGAAGCTTTACGTGATGTACCCGTTTTCGCTCCCACTCGATAACCAGGAACTGCCGCTCTGCGAGCCGAGCCCCCTTTTTGAGTTACGGTTTCCAACATGTCTAATACTTGACGCGCATACTTCGCACTCACCACTTGACGTGACATGTCATGATCATTGCTTTCGATAATATGAATAGGCTCGTATTTGCCAAGGTTTCCAAGCGTCGCATAAGCATGGGCTAGCTGGATTGGTGTAATTGATAGACCATAACCAAACGCAATCGTGGCGCGCTCAATTGGCGACCAACGAGTTCGTGTAGGAAAAATACCCGTCACTTCCCCAACTAGGTTTAGGCCAGAAAGCTCACCAAAACCCACTGAACTGTACAGCCCAAGAAGCGCCTCTACCGGCATTTGCATTGCTAGCTTCGTCACACCGATATTACTCGACTTTTTAAGGATCGTGGTCAAGCTCGCTTTGCCTACGCGAGAGACATCTCTGACTCGACTACCACCTAAACGTAGGACACCATTACCGGTATCTACGATGGTATCTTTATCGGCTATCCCATTTTCTAAGGCGGCTAAAATAACGAAAGGCTTAATGGTCGAACCGGGCTCCATTGAGTCCGTGATCACTCGGTTACGCATTTGATAGCTTTGCCAATCGCTACGATTATTAGGGTTGTAAGAAGGAGCATTAACCATGGCCAATACGGCGCCCGTTTTTACATCCAACATGACAACGGAACCTGAAGTGGCGCGGTGGTCCGCAACGGCTTGCTTAATCGCACGATACGCAATCGCCTGTAGGCGCTGATCGATGGTTAACTGAAGTGATTTACCTTCTTGCTTGTCTTGCCAAGCAATGTTTTCCACAACACGACCATAACGGTCTTTACGAATAGTTTTCTTACCCGCCGCGCCAGTGAGCCACTCATCGTAGCTACGCTCCACACCTTCTAGGCCATGCCCGTCAATGCCTGTTACACCGACTAAGTGAGCACTAACCTCACCTGCAGGATAATAACGACGAGATTCCGACTTAAGGCCAACACCTGGCAGCTTTAGCTCACGAATATAGTTCGCCATGGCCGGACTGACCTGGCGCTGCAAGTAGATAAAGCGACGTTTTTCATTGCGCTTAATTTTGTCTATTAACCCTTGTCGGTCAATACCAAGAACATCCGCTAATGCATGCCAACTTTTGGTCTGGCTTAACGCGTTTTCTTTAAATATAGTGGCAGGATCTGCCCAAACCGCCTCAACCGGTACACTGACAGCAAGCGGCTCACCATTTCGATCCGAAATAATACCGCGAGCAGAAGGAATGGATTTAACACGAACCGAACGTAGGTCACCTTGTTTAATCAGGTTATCTGGCTCAATGATTTGGATGTAGGCTACGCGTGCCACCAAAAGGGCAAATGCACAAAAAACAAAAAACAGTAATAGATGGAAGCGCCAACGAATCAAGAAAGATTCTTCGACCGCCACTTTCACTGCTTTATTATCGTTTTTCTTATCCCCCGTAGCCGCTTTCTCTTTTGCTACAGGTTTACGCTTATTGGCTTGTTTCGTGTTGGATTTTTTTCTAATCATTTGAGCGTGACAACCACTTCTTTATCGCCATCAGGTCGTTTCATTTCAAGTTCTTTTTTGGCAAGGTCTTGAACACGACTGTGTTCCGCGAGGGCAGTTTCTTCCAACATTAAGTTGCGCCATTCGCTATCTAATCGTTCTCGTTCAACCAACGTATGGTCTTTCTCGGTGATCGCTTGACGCGCATGGTGGGTAGCAAATACCACTCCCATTGCCGATGCCACGATCAATAGCAACAACAGTAATGGCCAGCGACCAACAGTGAGGAGATCTGTTGCAATCAACTTAGCAAGATTAGGAGTGGATTTCGTCATAATAATTAAAGCTTTTCCGCAATTCTTAACACAGAGCTGCGCGAGCGAGGGTTCATTTCAATTTCTTGTTTGCTTGGCTTAATCGCTTTGCTCACCGCTTTCATATTCGCACTACCAAGAGCACGAATTTGCTCTTCCGTCATTGGAATACCGTGTGGCACTTCAGGCCCTTTGCTCTCTTTACGGATAAAACGTTTGACCATACGGTCTTCCAGAGAGTGAAAGCTAATCACAGATAAACGGCCTTCAGGAGCCAGAATGCTCGCCGCGCCTTTAAGTGCCGTATCAATTTCTTCTAACTCACTGTTGATGTAAATACGAAAAGCCTGGAAAGCACGAGTCGCAGGGTGTTTTTTCTCTTTAAAACTTTTCGGTGCGGCATCTGAAATCAATTTTGCCAGCTGACCAGTGCGAACCATTGGCTCATTTTCTTCATCTTCACGGTAGGCAACAATCGCTTTTGCAATACGGCGCGCATGTTTATCTTCCCCAAACTCGCGAATGACCCAAGTGATATCATCGAGGTCTGCTTCCATCAACCATTGAGATACTGGAACACCTGATGTCGGGTCCATACGCATATCTAGCGGACCGTCTTTCATAAAGCTAAAGCCACGCTCTGCGTCGTCTAACTGAGGAGAAGAAACGCCTAAATCCAGCAGAACACCATCCACTTTTCCAACTAGCCCATACTCTTCAGCATACTCAGCAATACCAGAAAATGGACCATGAATAATGGTGAAGCGAGGGTCATTGATTTTGCCTGCCTCAGCGATCGCTTGAGGGTCACGGTCGATACTGTACAGTCGGCCATTTTCACCGAGTTTAGATAGAATTGTCCGGCTGTGACCGCCACGGCCAAATGTTCCATCAATATAGACGCCGTCTGGTTTGATAGCTAAGCCATCAATGGATTCATTTAATAACACGGAAATATGTTGGAAGGTTTCGGTCATAGCTTTCTCGTTGAATGATCTTGAAGCGATTCTTTAGTGTACTGATTTCCTACATCATCGCCACCACAAGTCTAAAGTTAGACGTGATTTACGCCAAGTTTATTGGTAATGACATAGTTTGCGTCAATTAAATGCAAAAAACCCATCACTACCGAAGTAGAGATGGGTCTCGAATAGGTGGAGCCGACACATAAGCCGGGTTCTGTTCCGCTTGCGCGGCGGTAGCCATTCGTCTAGGCCAGCAATCACTCACTGGCTCGAGCAACCTACCCGCCTCCTTACGCGAGCAACGCAATGTGGAGGCCTATTTGGTCTTGCTTCAGGTGGAGTTTACCCTGCTACGAACTATTGCTAGTCGTCCGGTGCGCTCTTACCGCACCCTTTCACCCTTACCTGTACCCTTACGGGCCATCGGCGGTCTTCTCTCTGCTGCACTTGTCGTAGGCTTGCGCCCCCCAGGCGTTACCTGGCACCTTGCTCTATGAAGCCCGGACTTTCCTCCCCTTTGTCAGTCTCCCGAAGGACATCAACAAAGCAGCGACTACCCAGTCAGCTCCGAGGGCGGATTGTATAGAGTTCTCACTTCAGAGTCTAGTTAGATCACAGATATGATGAAATGAATGCACTAAGTGATGACTTTTTAGTCAACGTGCCAAAAATAGATAATAAAAAGGCCGATGCCTAAACATCAGCCCTCATTGACCATTTATCTCGCTAGTGGCACTTAGTCTAAGTTTTCTAAGCCCCATTTATATAACGCATTCTTCTTCAAGTTATGTATTTCTGCCACCAAAGCAGCTGCTTTTTTCAAAGGCAGCTCTTTGGTCAAAATGCCTAACGTGCGTAAAGCATCTTCAGGTAGTGAGTCGTCTGTTGTTTCACGATGGCCATGTACCAACAATACCATTTCACCACGCTGTTGGTTATCGTCACTTTTCACCCATTCAATCAGCTCACCTAACGGCATGCCTTGAATGGTTTCAAAGGTTTTTGTTAGCTCTCTTGCCAACACAACTTCTCTATCTGGGCCAAGAACGTCTAACATGTCTTGTAGAGAGTCTAAAATACGGTGCGGTGACTCGTAAAAAATACACGTACGCTCTACCGAAGCAATCTCTAGGAATTTATCCTTACGACCTTTGCTTTTCGGTGGTAAAAAACCTTCGAAGCTAAAGCGATCCGATGGCAAGCCAGAGGCACTTAACGCCGTAATGACCGCACAAGCACCTGGAAGAGGCACAACTCTAACGCCCGCTTGACGACATTTTGTCACCAAATGGTATCCTGGGTCGCTGATAAGTGGCGTACCAGCGTCAGAAACTAATGCGATAGACTGACCGGAAAGCAGCTTTTCTACCAAAACTTGTGCTTTTTGCTGCTCATTGTGGTCATGTAGAGCAAAAGTTTTGGTTTGAATATTGAAGTGAGACAGTAATTTGCCCGTATGTCGAGTATCCTCAGCGGCAATGATGTCCACAGTCGACAGAATTTCGATAGCACGTTGGGTGATATCCGCTAAATTTCCGATTGGAGTCGGTACGATATAGAGAGTTGGCCCCTCATTCGGCAACTTATTTTTATCTGTCATTTGTTTACCATCACTTCAACGATTAATATAGAGACAATTTTGTACAAAATTATAGAGAACTCACGGCAATGATTAACCATAAGAGACTCAGTGTACCACGCATACTTACTCCTGTTGCACTAGCAATTACGCTCGCCGCCTGTTCTTCAGGTCCAAGACAGCCTGATGGCGTTGATGTAACACTTGAGCCTACTCAGTCTGTTCAGAACTATATGATCCAAGCTGATAGCACGGAAGGCAGTTTACAAAATGACTGGTTGATCATGGCAACCAAAGCCGCGATTCAAGCAAACCAGTTTGATCAAGCAGAAATGTTGATCAAGCGCCTGGCTCGTCAACAGTTAACCGAAGTTCAGCAAGCAGAGTGGCAACTAGCGCGTGCGACCATACAGCAAAAACAGGGTAATTACTCTCAGTTGCTGCAATTGTTGAATTTTAAACCTTGGTGGAAGTTGCCAAATGAGCAATGGAAAGACTATTACTTGATGCGTGCCGACGCTTATCAAGGTCTTAACCAAGCGTTTGAGGCAAACCGCCAACTGGTTGCATTTGGCCAATATGCATCGTCCGCGGAGCAGAGAGAGATTTCTAGCCGTATTTGGATGAACTTTGGCAGCTACTCCGAGTACGAACTGACCTCATTAGAAACAGAGCCAAATGAAGATGTTTTGGATGGTTGGCTACAACTCGCTATTTATGCGAAAACGCTGTCGGGCAACTTATCCCAACTAAAAAATACCCTAGAACGCTGGTTAAACGAGAACCCATCGCACCCAGCCGCTATCTACACACCAGAAGAGATTCAAAACATTCTCTCTCTAGACATCGTTAAACCAAACAACACCGCTTTGTTACTGCCGCTTACTGGTAAATTCTCGCCACAAGCGCAATTAATTCGTGATGGTTTTGTGTTTGCGATGATGAATGATCGTAACCGTGATCCAAGCGCTACCCTCACGGTAATAGACACTAATGCGTATAACGCCGACCAAATTAAACAACGTTTGATCAATGAAAACATCGATTTTGTTGTTGGTCCTCTAGAAAAAGAGAACGTTGAGCTATTGCACACAACCATGGATGGCTCAGAAAATGGTCCTACGATTCCAGCCCTTGCGCTAAATATTCCCGAAGATGTGCAACCAGATAGCAATATTTGCTACTTGGCATTATCACCGGAACAAGAAGCCGCACAAGCAGCGAAACACTTGTTCAGCGAAGGCTATAACTTCCCTCTGATTCTGGCACCAAAGGGCAGCTTTGGTGAACGTGTAACTGAAGCGTTCAACAAAGAGTGGCGCAAGTACAGCTCTAATAAAGTCGCAGCAAGTTATTTTGGTGACAAGCGCCAACTTCAAAAAGACATCAATGAAGTATTTGGTCTGCAAGAAAGCAAACAACGTATTGCTCAGATGCAATCACTAATGCGTATCAAGCTTGAAACACAGCCACGTAGCCGTCGTGATGTCGATGCGGTTTATATTGTTGCTAGAAGCACGGAACTGACTTTGATTAAGCCGTTTATTGAGGTAGCGATTAATCCAGACGCCAAAGCGCCACAAATTTTCTCTAGCTCGCGTAGCAACAGTGGCGGCGCGACTTACGAAGATCTAACAGGCATCATCTACAGCGATATTCCATTGCTGATTGACCCAGACCCTAGCGTGACCGCTGAAATGAACGAGTTGTGGTCAGAGCAATCTAACATGGAAAAACGTTTGAAAGCACTGGGTATGGATGCGTATAAATTGATTGGGGAGCTGCCACAAATGAAGGTCGTTCCGGGCTACTCAGTTGGCGGCCAAACCGGTATTTTAAGTATCGACAATAATTGTGTTGTACAGCGTGAGCTAAGCTGGGCTGAGCGTGGGGCTCTTTAGCAAGCGCCAAATCGGAAATCAATATGAAGCTCTGGCGAAGCAGTATTTACAACGCCAGGGCTTAAACTTTATTGAACAAAATTTTCTGACTAAGGTCGGTGAGATTGATTTAATCTTCCAACAAGGTGAAACTATTGTGTTTGTTGAAGTCAAATACCGTAAGAACAATCACTTTGGCTCGGCAGCAGAAATGGTGACGCACGCTAAAATGCGCAAGCTAGTCAAAACCGCACAAGTTTGGCTTAGCCAACAAAAGCGCTTAAAACACAATATCGATTATCGATTTGATGTCATCGCCATTCATGATAATGGTCGAGATATCAACTGGATAGAAAACGCAATCTCTGAAGGATAAGCGATGCTAGACAGCATTAAAGACAGCTTTACAGAAAGTATTCAAATTCAAATCGCAGCAGCAGAGGCGCTGCCTGATGCCATTACTCATGCAGCTCAAGCGATGGTGTCGAGCCTGCTTAATGGCAATAAAATTTTATGTTGTGGTAATGGCGGCAGTGCTTCAAACGCTCAACAATTTGTTTCTTGTCTTTTAAACCGTTTTGAAACTGAGCGCCCTAGCCTACCAGCAATGGCCTTAACCGCCGATAATACTACCCTAACCGCAGTGGCCAACGATTACCACTACCAGGAAATCTTCTCAAAACAGGTACGAGCGTTTGGTCAACCAGGCGACATTTTGCTTGCCATGTCGACTAGCGGTAACAGTAAAAATATTATCAAAGCGATGGAAGCAGCCGTAACTCGAGACATGACGATTATCGCGCTCACAGGAAAAGATGGCGGAGAGATGGCAGGACTGCTAGGTGAGAACGACGTCGAAATTCGTATTCCATCACACCGCACTGCACGTATTCACGAAGTACATATGGTAACACTCCATTGCCTTTGTGATCTTATTGACCAGGTGCTTTTCCCTGCTCACGAAGAGTAACCAAGACTGAGAGTCAGAATTATGATACGTAGCCTTGTTATCTTATTAACAGCATTGAGTTTAAGTGGTTGCGCAGGTTTGTTTATCGCAGGTGCAGCAACCACAGCGAATATTGTCACGGACACACGCACGACAAAACAAATCTGGCAGGACAATAACATCGAATTCGAAGTTGCGGCGATCGGCAATAAAGCACCGTTTAAAGGTGAAGTTCGTGTCGTTGCCAGTTCATATAATGGGACTGTAGTCCTTATGGGACAAGCTCCGACACAAGACGTTATCCTTGCTTTAGAGCGAAGGGCTCGAGAAGTTAGTGGTGTAAAAGTCATACACAATCAAATCAAACAAAAAGAGCCACTCACTGTTACCCAGATTAGCAATGACAGCTGGATCACAACCAAAGTAAAGTCAGCTTTGCTTACTGATTCTGAGCTTAATGGTGTTAAGGTTAAAGTGATCACCGAAGATGGCGACGTTTTTCTGTTCGGTTATGTCACGCCAGAGCAAGGCGATCGAGCGACAGAAATCGCGCGTAATATCTCAGGCGTAAAACAAGTCATTAAAGGGTTCCAATACGGCGAAATGGAGCCTGTTGAAGTAGACTTACCGAGTGACGGTGTACAAACAATAGAAAGTGAGGCAAGTACAGAAAGTGAAGAGAACGTCGAAGTCTTTACGATTAGTGAGTAATTTCCAAAGTCTGGCTTGAAATCATCTTCAACAAGTTAAAAAGAAAAAAGCAGCGTTACGCTGCTTTTTTATTATTTAATCACTCTTAAGCTTGGTTTGCCTTTTGGTCGAGGAGCATCGTCCTCTTCGGCATCTGAATCAGAAACTAACTCAGAAGGCTCATCGCTAACCGTTGTGAACGATGGGGATGATTCTTCCTCGGTCATCGCTTCTTCTTCGATGTGAGTGTACGCTTCTTCTGGTTCAAACATAGTACCAGCACCATTCTCACGTGCATAAATAGCTTGAACAGCATACACAGGCACGATCACTGAGTGCGGACGACCGCTAAAGCGAGCATGGAAGGTAATCGCATCATTACCTAACTCAAGATTACCCACTGCACGTGGCGCAATATTCAAAATAATTTGACCATCTTGAATAAATTCAACCGGGACACGCACCCCTGGCATTATTGCATCCACAACCAAGTGAGGAGTCAAGTCATTGTCTACTAACCAATCGTAAAATGCGCGAAGCATATACGGGCGGCGAGCAGTCATTTTTGCAATATCCATAACGTGTTTTAAATCGCTTAGCGAACTAGGCGCATTTCACGTTCAGCTTCAGTCAAAGAAGCAAGGAACGAATCACGTTCAAATACGCGGTTCATGTATACCTTGATTTCTTTTGAACCAGGGCCAACAAGATCGATACCAAGTTGAGGCAAACGCCACAATAGTGGTGCTAGGTAACAATCGATCAAGCTGAATTCTTCGCTCATGAAGTACTCATATTCAGCAAAAATTGGCGCTAACGTCAGAAGATCATTACGCAGCTTTGTGCGTGCTTTTTCTGATTCTTCCGCATTACCTTTCATCACTTTTTCAGCGAGTGAATACCAGTTGCGTTCGATACGGTACATCATCAAGCGGCTGTTGCCACGAGCAACAGGGTAAACCGGCATTAGAGGTGGATGAGGAAAGCGCTCGTCCAAGTACTCCATGATGATTTTTGAATCGTAAAGAGCTAGCTCACGGTCAACAAGAGTTGGCACTGATTTATATGGGTTTAGCTCAACAAGCTCAGCAGGAAGGTTTGCTTCGTCAACAAGCTCAACTTCAACACTTACGCCTTTTTCAGCTAGTACAATGCGAACCTGATGGCTATACAAATCTGATGCACTTGAGAAAAGAGTCATCACAGAACGTTTATTGGCAGCTACAGCCATGGAGCCCTCCAGTACACTTACAAATAAAAACAATGGAGGCTAAGCCTCCATTGTACATCAATTAAAATTGGGAATTAGCACGGTATTTTAGCACAATTAATGCACATCGCGCCAATACTCTTTCTTGAGCATCACAACAACGATGGTTAGAAGCACTAAGAAGCCCATTACCCACCAGCCTAGAGCATGACGCTCAAGCTGCACTGGGTCACCTGAATAAACTAAGAAGTTAACGAGATCGCCAACCGCTTTGTCATATTCGCCTTCACTCAGCTCACCCGTGCCATCGGTTTCAGTACCAACAACAACTTGTACTTCTTCGCCATCTACGATTTTCGTATCGTAAATCGGCGTCGGGATGCCCTGTAGCTCTTCAAGCACATGCGGCATACCAACACTCGGGAAGACGATGTTGTTCACGCCGAATGGACGAGATGGATCAACATAGAAAGAGCGTAAGTAAGTGTATAACCAATCAGCACCACGAACTCGTGCAACCAACGTAAGATCTGGTGGTGGAGCACCAAACCAGTTTGCCGCTTGCTTCGGTGGCATAGCATTGACCATTAGATCACCGATTTTCGCTTCAGGATTGAAAATCAGGTTTTCTTTCATTAAGTCTGTTGGAATTTCCAAGTCTGTTGCTACACGCTCGTAACGCTGGTATTGCGTAGAGTGACAAGCAAAACAGTAGTTCATGAACAACTTCGCGCCGTTTTGTAGCGAAGCTTTATCCGTAAGGTCAACATTCGCTTTATCCAGCGGAACATTGGCCCCAGCTGCCATCGCTAGTGATGGCAACATAGCAAATAGAATTACAATCCACTTCTTCATTTGAATGTCACCCTCTCTGGTAATGGTTTGGTTGCTTCATTTTTGCTGTAGAAGAACAGCAACACAAAGAACATGAAGTAACACAAGCTAAAGATCTGAGATAGTAGTGTGTACGTTGGTGTCGCTGGTAACGCACCTAAAATACCTAGAGCGATAAAGGCGATAGTGAACTGTACAATATTCAATAGATGAAGTTTGCTACGGTAACGGTATGAACGAACTTTACAACGATCCAACCAAGGTAGAACAAACAGCACTGCAATTGACGCACCCATTAGGATAACACCTAATAGTTTGTCTGGAACCGCACGTAGGATTGCGTAGAACGGCGTGAAGTACCATACCGGAGCAATATGCTCTGGTGTCTTCAATGGGTTTGCAGCTTCAAAGTTAGGCGGCTCAAGGAAGTACCCACCCATTTCTGGGTTAAAGAACAGCACGTAACAGAAGAAGAACAAGAAACCAGCAACACCGACCAAGTCCTTAACCGTGCCGTACGGATGGAAAGGAATCGAATCAATGATGTCATATTTCTTCGTGTAGTAATCGTGGAACTTGAATTGCGTTTTGTAATCGTCGCCCATTGAGCCTTTTGGCAGCTTAGTTTCGATACCATCCGGGTTGTTTGAGCCTACTTCGTGCAGCGCCAATACGTGCAGAACAACAAGAAGAAGCAAAACGATAGGCAGTGCAATAACGTGTAGTGCGAAGAAACGGTTTAGCGTTGCACCAGAGATGATGTAGTCACCACGAATCCAAAGTGTTAGGTCATCACCGATAACAGGAATAGCACCAAACAGGGAAATGATTACCTGCGCACCCCAGTATGACATCTGACCCCATGGAAGTAGGTAACCCATGAACGCTTCAGCCATGAGAACTAGGAAGATCAACATACCGAAGATCCACAACAGTTCACGAGGTTTTTGGTATGAACCGTAGATCAAACCACGGAACATGTGAAGATACACAACAACGAAAAACGCTGACGCTCCAGTGGAATGCATGTAACGCAGAAGCCAACCGTACTCTACATCACGCATAATGTATTCGATAGACGCAAATGCACCGTCACCTGAAGGAACATAGTTCATCGTTAGCCAAATACCCGTTAGGATTTGGTTAACAAGAACCAGCATCGCCAGAGAACCGAAAAGGTACCAAAAGTTGAAGTTCTTAGGCATTGGGTATTCAGACAAATGCTTTTTATAAGCATTCATTGCAGGAATACGCTTTTCAACCCAATCTAACATTGCTTGCATTATGCATCTCCCTCATCAACACCCACAATGAGCTTGGTATCGCTCAAATACATGTGCTTAGGAACGACAAGGTTCAACGGAGCAGGTACTCCTTGGAACACTCGACCAGCCATGTCGAACTTAGAACCATGACAAGGACAGAAGAAGCCAGATCTTACGCCCTGCACCTGCTCTGAGAAAGAGTCAGGTAGATAGGTTGGTGAACAACCTAAGTGGGTACAGAAACCAACTGCGACGAAAAACTCTTCCTTAATCGAACGAAACTCATTCTGAGCGTACTCAGGCTGCTGCTCCATTTCAGATTGTGGATCGCGAAGCTTATCACCGATCGATTTTAAGTTATCCAGAACGCTTTGAGTGCGGCGAACAATCCATACAGGTTTTCCCTGCCACTCAACACGAACCAGCTGACCTGGTTCAATTTTACTTATATCCACTTCCACCGGTGCGCCCGCCGCTTTGGCTTTAGCACTCGGATTCCATGATTTGATAAAAGGCACGGCGACGGCGACTGCCCCTAACCCACCAACAACTGCCGTTGTAGCGGTTAGAAAACGCCTGCGACCGTTATTTAAAGGCGCGTTGCTCATCCAAACATTCTCCCATTTGCTCCCTTTGGATCGTTATTATTCCGCTTATAAGAGCATGGCTAACAAATAATGAATTTAGTTCTATTTATTGGAGGGAAATGATAAAGAAAACCCTACTTTTTGACAAGATAAAGCTACCTTTTTGTAACATTTGTGAGGCAAATCGCTCGCGTCGTCACAAAAGCGGCAGAATTATAAAAAATTGATGTGATTTGTAACAAGAAAGCACCACATAGAAGCCCCGCTGAAAGCGGATAAAACCTTTTATCTTGGTAGTTTTCAGTTAATTACACAGAGAAATATTTCGTATTACGCGTTCAGCTTACTGTGTTTATATTTTCAATTTTGTAGCACGCAGAATGCTCAAAAAGGAACGTAAGTCATTTTAAAACATGTTACAGGAAGAATAAGATACGAAGACATTCCTGCTGATGAATACATCTATGCTGCATCGCAAGAGAAAGCGTGGTGAGTCGCGATTAAATAAGGCACACATATAAAACGGCACTGACAACCTTTCGACGAAGAGGACGAATAAGAAGGCCTGCTCGGAGTGTGATGATAAGTGAAGGCTGTTCGTTGCTTGAAGACAAGTATGATGTCTTTAAATACAAAAAAGCCCGGCATAGAGCCGAGCTTTTGGTACACAGTTTCCAGAGTAACTCTGAAAGCATAATTCCCGATAAGAGGAAATTAACGCTTAGAGAACTGTGGACGACGACGTGCTTTACGTAGACCAACTTTCTTACGTTCAACGCAACGAGCGTCACGAGTAACGTAGCCAGCTGCGCGTAGAGCAGGACGTAGAGACTCATCGTATTCCATAAGCGCGCGAGTGATACCGTGACGGATAGCACCAGCTTGACCAGAAATACCGCCGCCTTTAACTGTTACGTAAAGGTCTAGCTTTTCAGTTAGTTCAACTAGCTCTAGAGGTTGTTGTACAACCATACGTGCTGTTGGACGACCGAAGTATTCGTCAAGGTTACGCTTGTTTACTACAATGTTACCGCTGCCTGGTTTAATGAAAACACGTGCAGCTGAGCTTTTGCGACGGCCAGTGCCGTAGTATTGATTCTCTGCCATTTTCGAAATCCCCAATTAGATGTCTAGTACTTGTGGTTGTTGAGCAACATGGTTGTGCTCAGCGCCCGCGTAAACTTTTAGCTTACGGTACATAGCACGGCCTAGAGGACCACGTGGAAGCATGCCTTTAACTGCAAGCTCAAGAGCCATCTCAGGTTTACGATCGATCAACTTTTCAAAAGTGATAGATTTTAGACCACCTGGGAATTCAGAGTGACGGTAGTACACTTTGTTCTTAGCTTTGTTACCAGTTACAGCAACTTTCTCAGCGTTGATAACGATGATGTAATCACCAGTGTCAACGTGAGGAGTGTATTCAGCTTTATGTTTGCCACGTAGGCGAGATGCAATTTCACTTGCTAGACGGCCAAGAGTTTTACCTTCAGCGTCTACAACGTACCAGTCGCGTTTTACAGTTTCTGGTTTAGCAACGAAAGTTTTCATGCTAACAATAACCCGTTAATTAAATTTTAAACTTTAAAGGAACACCCAATAGTGCTCCCACACTGTCTAAGAGCCCAGTCATCACCCCTTCGAGTCGTTGGTACTCTCGACCTTCAATTTCGAAATAACTTCGATAATCAGGTCTGCAGTAACGGTGGGTCGCAGGATTATAGAGAAGAGCGAAGAAAAAATCACCTTTTTTTGCGCCAAATCACTAATTTTTTCTTCACTTTTTTAAGAACCCATTGGATCTAGGCCAAATGTTCACGCGCGAGATACTCATGACTTTGCATCTCAGTAAGCCGAGACAAACAGCGCTTAAATTCGAACTCTAACTGCCCGTCAGCATATAAATCGGCCATTGGCACTTCAGCAGAAATAATCAACTTAACATTGCGCTCGTAAAACTCATCGACCAGCGCGATAAAGCGTCTCGCCGCATCATCTATTTTTCGGTTCATTTGTTGAACATCTGCCAGTAATACCGTGTGGTAAATACGAGACAATTCAATGTAGTCATTTTGACTGCGAGCAGTTTGACACAACTGAGCAAACGACGCATGCAGCACCCCATCGCTTGCTTCAATCACCGCTAGTTGACGGTGGTTAACTTCGATTTGATGAGCAACAAACTGACGCTCTCCAGTCAGCTGCTGATAATATTTGTTAAGGTTTATGCTAGCCTGCTCATCAAGCGGGTAATGGTATATTTCAGCCTGTTCTAACGTTCTTAAGCGATAATCAACGCCACTATCGACATTCAACACTTCACAACGTGCCAAAATCATATCGATCGCGGGCAAAAAGCGCGCTCTTTGCAAACCGTTACGATATAAGTTCTGCGGCTCAATGTTTGAAGTCGCGACTAGGATCATCTGCCGCTTGAACATTTCTTGAAGTAGCGTTGCAAGGATCATCGCATCAGTAATGTCGGAAACAAAAAATTCATCAAAGCAAACCACATCGGCTTCTTCTTTAAATTTATCCGCCACTTTTGATAGCGGATTTTCGACATCACCTAACAGCTTCAACTCATCATGTACTCGATACATAAATCGATGGAAGTGGACGCGCATTTTTCTTTGGGTCGGTAAAGCATCAAAAAATGCGTCCATAAGGTAGGTTTTACCGCGACCTACCCCACCCCAAAAGTAAAGACCTTTTGGTGGTTCAGGCTTGTCGATTTTTTTCCCCATTAGCTTTTGCCATTTGGAAAGCTGAGGAACAGGCGCTGACTGAAATTCAACGATAGCATGGTAAAGCTTGTCTAATGCAACGACCGCTTGATACTGAGCTTCATCACGCTGAAACCCGTGTTCTGCTATGTCTTTTTGATATTGTTGTAGTGGTGTCATCGTATTAAGTCGTATAGAGGTATAGAGAAAAGGGTTACCTCGGGGTCAACTTTGAGAATAGAGAGAAGTAGTTATCAGTCCCCGAAGACATACTGCTATTTTTCTTTATCGGCTGTTCAAGCCATAGTAACATGGACGAGCACCGCGTGTAACTAAGTAGTAAAAGACTTGTTAAAACAACTATAAGGAGCAGTTATGCCTTGGATTTATGCCATTGTGGGTTTGCTGGTCGGTACAATCGTAGGCGTAGTCATTAGTAGACTAACCACCCCTGAATACAAGAAACAAAAGTCTGTGCAGAAAGAACTTGAAGCGGCCAAGTTTGAATTAGAGCAACAACGTCAAGAGCTCGTCGATCACTTTGCACAAACCGCAGAAATGTTGGACACCCTAGGTAAAGATTACACCAAGCTATACCAACATATGGCCAAGACCTCTTCTGAGCTTTTGCCAAACTTACCAGAACAAGACAACCCGTTTGATAAGAAAACGGCAATGTCGTCTGAAACCATTGCAGAAGATCAACCAGAGTTTAACGAACAACCAAAAGACTACGCTAATGGCGCCACCGGTCTTTTGAAGGATCAAGAGAAAGAAATCATTAATGCTCCCGAAGCGGTAACCGCAAAAGCATCATAATCCTCTCTTACTTCTATCTAGGGCCGATACATTTGTATCGGCCCTTTTTTGAACTTTTTCCCCTCACCCTCGCTCTAACTTGGGTGTGCACTGCCTCCCCTTTTGATTGTCCGAACTAGACCCTATATTAGTTATTAACAAAGTGAACTAACCGTTCGGATATTTCTTTTTGGCAGACATGTTTCAAGAGGAGTTATTGGATGAAAAAACCACTGCTTGCGCTCACCGTTCTATCTCTGAGTTTGGGTTCGATTATTGCCCCAGTTCAAGCCACTGCCGCATTACCTTTGAATGTGGATGGCCAACAGTTACCTAGCTTGGCACCAATGCTTGAGAAGGTGACCCCAGCTGTTGTGAGTATTGCTGTAGAAGGTAAACAAGTACAAACCAGCCGCATTCCCGAGCAATTTCAATTTTTCTTTGGCCCAGACTTTCCTATGGAACAAAGGCGAGAGCGCCCGTTCAGAGGTTTAGGGTCTGGTGTCATTATTGATGCGAAGAAAGGCCATATTGTCACTAACTACCATGTGATCAAGGGCGCAGATGAGATTCGAGTTCGCCTCTTTGACGGGCGCGAGTATGACGCTACGCTCGTTGGCGGTGATGAAATGGCCGATGTTGCGTTACTTAAATTAGAGAAAGCGAAAAACTTAACGCAGATTAAAGTCGCGGATTCCGACAAACTGCGTGTCGGTGACTTTACGGTTGCGATTGGTAACCCATTTGGACTCGGTCAAACTGTGACTTCGGGTATTGTTTCAGCCCTTGGTCGTAGTGGCTTAAACGTTGAAAACTTCGAAAACTTCATCCAAACCGATGCCGCAATTAACAGCGGTAACTCTGGTGGTGCATTGGTCAACCTTAATGGTGAGCTGATCGGTATTAATACTGCGATTTTAGGCCCTAACGGCGGTAATGTGGGTATTGGCTTTGCGATTCCATCAAACATGATGAAAAACCTCACTGATCAAATTCTAGAGTTTGGTGAAGTCAAACGCGGCATGTTGGGTGTGCAAGGTGGCGAAGTAACCTCTGAGCTAGCTGATGCATTGGGTTACGAGTCAAGTAAAGGGGCCTTTATTGGTCAAGTCGTACCGGACAGCGCAGCCGATAAAGCAGGGTTAAAAGCCGGTGACGTAATTGTATCGGTGAACGGCAAAGCGATTAATACTTTCTCAGAGCTCCGCGCAAAAGTGGCAACACTGGGCGCAGGTAAAGAAATCACATTAGGTGTGGTTCGAGATGGTAAGAATAAAACCTTTGATGTAACGCTTGGCGAATCTACGAATATGAAAGCTAAAGCGGAGACATTACATGAGGGACTCAAAGGTGCGGAGTTAAGCAATACAACACCAAGTGATGTAATCCAAGGTGTTAAAGTATCGAGCGTTGCAGATAACTCTCCGGCTGCTCAATATCAATTACAACAAGGTGACATTATTATCGGTGTGAACCGTCAACGAGTGAAAAACCTTGCCGAGCTTCGTACAATCGTAGAGAAACACAAAGGTGTACTGGCTCTTAATATTCAACGTGGTGAACGTACTATTTATCTTGTCATTCGTTAACCACTTTCGAAGTGATAGGAAATAAGGTTTTCGATGCATAGTACTGAGTGATAAGGCTCGATCACTTTTCCTTATCGCTCAATAACTAATGAAAAGGGCAGCGCGATGACGTGCTGCCCTTTTGTTATTTTTCAATGTAATGCTATTCTTCATCTTCGATGCCATTTTGGCGCTCACGCATGGAGAGGATATGCTCAGCTTTTTATTACGTTCTGTCTTTTTAGGCTTGGCTACTGCCGCAGTGGTATTACTGGCGGTTCCATCTTTGCGCAACAACGTAATTCCTGCCGCGCTTGATCCTCAACCTGTTAATATCGCATCAGTCGAGTTGACGTTTAATCAAGCGGTCCGAAGAGCAGCGCCTGCAGTGGTAAACATCTACAGCCGTAAGTATGTTGAGAATGATCGCAGTAAACTCTCGACTCAAGGTCTGGGGTCAGGTGTCATTGTTAGTGAGAAAGGCTACATCATTACTAACTATCATGTGGTTGCTCAAGCTGATCAAATTGTTGTGGCATTACAAGACGGCAGAGCCGCAGCGGCTCAGCTCGTAGGGACAGATAAACGTACTGATATAGCCGTGCTGCGTGTCGAAGGTTCGAATTTGCCCGTAATCCCTCTGAACTCTAATTACAAACCACAAGTGGGCGATGTAGTACTAGCCATCGGTAACCCATACAACCTTGGACAAACCACAACGTTCGGCATTATTTCTGCCACAGGTCGTTCATCTATTAGCGATGGTCGTCAAGCATTCATTCAAACCGATGCCGCCATCAATGAAGGTAATTCTGGTGGAGCCCTAGTGAACACACAAGGCGAGCTCGTCGGCATTAACACCGCCTCTTTTCAGCAAGCGACAGACTTAGAAACTTACGGTATTTCTTTTGCGATCCCTGCGCCGCTAGCCAGTAAGATCATGCAGAAAATCATCGCTGATGGCCGCGTGATTCGTGGTTATATTGGAATCGACGGCCAAGACATTAATGCGGTCACTGCTCGCCTACTTGGAAATGAACACATAGGTGGTATTGTCGTACTTGGTATTGATCCAAATGGCCCAGCCAATGCGGCTGGCTTTCAAAAACAAGATATCATTATCAGTATTGATGGCAATAAGGTTCAGGGGCGTCAGAGCGTTATGGATATCGTCACCGATTTACGTCCTGGCACCACCGTGGACGTCGGTATCATTCGCAAAGGAAAAGAGATGACCTTGAAAGTCACCATTGCTGAAGACAAGCAAGAAGCATAAAAAATCCCAGCCATTGGCTGGGATTTTTATTTGTGCGTTACTCGCTATCGCTCGGTGTTTCCGTCGTATCGGAATCATCCAGCTCAACTTCAATGCGAGTGACTCGCTGCAAACCTCTCGGTAATAACCCACCTCGGCGACCACGTTCGCCACGGAAGTTATCAAGGTCAGACGGTTTAAGACCCAACTTTCGCTTACCCGCGTACAGCGTTAACGATGCACCTTTTGGTAAAGACATTAAGTGAGATAGTACTTCTTCTCGCTCTTTTGCTTTAGCAGCAGGAATGTTGATGATCTTATTCCCTTTACCTTTCGCCAGTTGTGGCAAGTCTTTGATTGGGAACAGCAGCATGCGACCTTGGTTAGTGATTGCTAAGATTTCATCAGAGTCTAAATCTTCAATCTCTTTTGGCGTCATGATCTCAGAGTTGGCAGGTAAAGTGACGAGCGCTTTACCACTGCGGTTTTTAGACAGCAAGTCCGCGCCTTTACATACAAAGCCGTAACCTGCATCTGAGCCCACCAGCCACAGCTGCTCTTCTTCACTCATGATGACTTGGCGAATACTGCTACCAGCCGTAATATTCAAGCGACCGGTAATCGGCTCACCTTGACTACGAGCAGAAGGCAGTGAGTGCGATTCCAGAGAGTAACTTCGACCGTCACTACCTAGGAATACCGCAGGCTGATTACTCTTACCTCGAGCATGCGCTAAATACTTATCACCCGACTTATAGTTTAAGCCTTCGGCATCCACGTCATGGCCTTTCGCGTGACGAATCCAACCTTTCTCAGAAAGCACAACCGTGATTGGCTCACTTGGTACGAGGTCACGTTCAGTCAGCGCTTTTGCTTCTGCACGCTCAACCATTGGAGAGCGACGGTCATCACCGTATTTCTCTGCGTCTGCTTTGATTTCTTTTTTCAGTAGTGTGTTCAGACGACGCTCAGAACCGAGTAGCTGTTCTAGCTTCTCACGCTCTTTCTCTAGCTCGTCTTGCTCACCACGGATCTTCATCTCTTCTAGTTTTGCTAGATGACGAAGTTTGGTATCTAAAATTGCATCCGCTTGGATATCGGTAATACCAAAGCGTTCCATCAGCACCGCTTTTGGATCGTCTTCAGTACGGATGATCTCAATCACTTCATCTAGGTTGAGGTAAGCAACTAACAAACCTTCCAAGATGTGTAGACGAGCCATTACTTTGTCTAGGCGGTGTTGTAGACGACGACGCACAGTCGTACGACGGAACTCGATCCACTCAGACAGAATTTGCACCAGACCTTTAACTTGAGGACGGTTATCCAAACCAATCATGTTCAAGTTAACGCGGTAACTGCGCTCAAGATCCGTTGATGCGAACAAGTGGTTCATCAACAAATTACAATCGACGCGGTTTGACTTAGGCACCACAACGATACGCGTTGGGTTCTCGTGATCCGATTCGTCACGAAGATCGTCAACCATTGGCAGCTTTTTCGCACGCATCTGGTTAGCGATTTGCTCAAGCAGTTTGGCACCCGATACTTGGTGAGGCAAAGAAGTGATAACAATATCAGAACCTTCTTTATGCCAAACCGCGCGCATTTTGATGCTGCCACGACCGTTGCGGTAAATCTTCTCGATATCCGCTTGCGGCGAGATAATTTCTGCTTCTGTTGGGTAATCTGGACCTTTGACATACTGCATCACGTCCGGCAGTTCTGCTTTCGGGTTGTCGATCAAATGAATAGTCGCATCTGCGATTTCACGAACGTTGTGCGGTGGGATGTCTGTTGCCATACCAACGGCAATGCCGGTTACACCGTTAAGCAGGATATGAGGCAGACGTGCTGGCAACATTTGTGGCTCTTTCATTGTGCCATCAAAGTTAGGTTGCCATTCAACCGTGCCCTGGCCAAGTTCGCCAAGCAATACTTCAGCAAACTTAGACAGTTTTGCTTCGGTATAACGCATTGCCGCAAATGATTTCGGATCATCTGGCGCACCCCAGTTACCTTGACCATCCACTAATGGATAGCGGTAAGAGAATGGCTGAGCCATCAATACCATCGCTTCGTAACACGCTGAATCACCGTGCGGATGGTATTTACCTAGCACGTCACCAACGGTACGTGCAGATTTTTTGTATTTTGCTGATGCAGAGAGACCAAGCTCTGACATCGCATAAATGATGCGTCGTTGAACCGGCTTTAAGCCATCACCAATGTATGGCAAGGCGCGGTCCATGATTACGTACATCGAGTAGTTCAGATAAGCGTCTTCAGTGAACTTGCGCATTGGCAATTGTTCGACGCCATCGTAGGTAATTTCTGTAGACATCCGTTACACCTCTGCCAAGTCGCCGTTGTTTTGTAGCCAAGAACGACGGTCATCTGCACGCTTTTTACCTAGCAGCATGTCCATCATTTCCATGGTCGCCGTAGAGTCGTCAATGGTTAACTGCACTAAGCGACGCGTGTTCGGATCCATGGTGGTTTCACGCAACTGAAGTGGGTTCATCTCACCCAGACCTTTGAATCGTTGCACGTTGATTTTGGCTTTCTTCTTCGACAAGCGCTCTAAAATGCCATCTTTTTCATCGTCATCGAGGGCGTAGAACACTTCTTTCCCGCAGTCGATTCGATACAGAGGCGGCATCGCCACATAGATATGACCCGCTTCCACTAGTGCGCGGAAGTGACGAGTAAATAGAGCACAAAGCAGCGTTGCGATGTGAAGACCATCCGAGTCCGCATCGGCAAGGATACAGATCTTACCGTAACGAAGACTCTCCAGGTTGTCGCTATCTGGGTCAATACCCAAAGCAACAGAGATATCGTGTACTTCTTGAGACGCAAGAACTTGATCGGCAGAGACTTCCCACGTGTTCAAGATCTTACCACGCAGTGGCATCACAGCTTGGAATTCACGGTCACGTGCCTGTTTTGCCGAGCCACCCGCAGAGTCACCCTCCACAAAGAAGATTTCCGTGCGACTTAAGTCCTGTGCAGAACAGTCGGTCAACTTACCTGGCAGTGCCGGGCCGGACGCCACTTTCTTACGTACGACTTTTTTCGCCGCTCTCATACGACGGTGCGCGTTAGCGATACAGACTTCTGCCAATTGCTCTGCGAGCTGAGGCTTTTCGTTCAGCCAAAGACTGAACGCATCTTTGACTACGCCAGAGACAAATGCCGCGGTTTGACGAGAAGAGAGACGTTCCTTGGTCTGGCCTGCAAATTGTGGATCTTGAATTTTAACCGACAGCACGTAAGAACAGCGGTCGAAAACGTCATCACCCGTTAGCTTCACACCACGAGGTAATAGATTACGGAACTCACAGAATTCGCGCATCGCTTCCAACAAGCCTTGGCGTAAACCATTAACGTGTGTACCACCTTGAGCGGTTGGGATCAGGTTAACGTAGCTTTCGGTGATCATCTCACCGCCTTCTGGCTGCCAAATTACCGCCCAGTTTGCCGCTTCAGTATCCGCCAAGAACTCACCAGTAAATGGTTCTTCAGGAATAACTGGATAGCCTTTTACACCTTCCGCAAGATAGTCTTTCAAACCATCTTCGTAGTACCACTTATAGTCTTTGCCATTAACTTTGTCGGTTAATGTGATTTCTAAGCCCGGACACAAAACCGCTTTTGCGCGCAGGTTGTTGACTAGGCGCGTCACAGAGAAGTTAGCCGAATCGAAGTACTTCGCATCAGGCCAGAAATGTACGCTGGTACCGCGATTGCGACGACCACATGTGCCAGTTACGGTCAGATCAGACACTTTCTCGCCGTGTTCAAATGCAATTTCATACACTTGACCATCACGACGAACTGTTACTTCAACGCGTTTTGACAACGCGTTTACTACAGATATACCTACCCCGTGCAAACCACCAGAGAATTGGTAGTTTTTGTTAGAGAACTTACCACCCGCATGTAGCTTACATAGAATTAGCTCTACGCCTGATACTTTCTCTTCTGGGTGGATATCAACAGGCATGCCTCGACCATCATCGATCACTTCGAGTGATTGGTCAGCATGTAGGATGACTTGTACTTTTGAGGCATGTCCGGCTAGCGCTTCATCGACACTGTTGTCGATAACTTCTTGGCCCAAATGGTTTGGGCGCGCTGTATCCGTATACATCCCTGGTCGGCGACGTACTGGCTCTAAGCCATTCAGTACTTCAATGGCACCAGCATTATATTGTTCAGTCATAATACGGAATTATTCTCAAAGTTTACTTGTTGCCTGAGTATCACCAATGGGCGTACCCATACTCAGGAAACGAAAAAGCCACCCTGTTCACATCACTAAGAGTTTGTAAACATGATGCATAACAAAGTAGCCAGGGTCCTCGACCCTTAAGATCTTTTGGCAAAACATAGTCGGAAAGCATACCGCCCATGTCAAGAAACGGTTGGATATATCAATAAAAACTATGAGCCTTTTCCAATCGCTTTCGAATTACAGTTCTAGAAATTCGATAATCTGTGCAGGATAACGCTCAAAGCCTACAAAACTGTGATCACCGCCTTGTTCTACTGTTTGCTTAGCGTCTGCAAACTTATCTACCGCTTGTCGATAGTCTAAAACCTCATCTTCTGTTTGTTGCAATAACCAAAAAGAATGTGGCGACGCGATGCTTTGTACATCAAGAGCTTTTAACTCGTCAATATGACAAGCTTCAAGTGTATAGGTTTCATGCGTATATGGGTTAGTTTGCTTACCCAAATAATCTACTAGCAACTCATAAGGCTTGACTGCGGGGTTGACCACTACCGCTTTAAACCCAAACTTGTCATTTAGCCACGTTGACATAAAACCGCCTAATGAACTGCCCACTAGACCAATTTTATAGTCGTCTTTATATTGCTCGATAATATCCAACAACATTTTCGCCGCTTGCTGAGGGTAACAAGGTAACTGGGGAACAATCACCTTGATATCAGACCTATGTTGCTCGCAGTAGGCTCTCATCACATTCGCTTTCATGGAGAGTGGAGAGCTATTAAAGCCATGGATATAGAGAAGAAGTGAAGGTTTACTCATAGATATCTCGCACAAAAAAGCGAGCCCGAACAGAGAGCTCGGGCGCGTTAGTAGCCGTTAGAAGAGAAGTCTGGTTGGAACTGGCCATCAGGAAGCCGACCTACTTGGGTCGTAATATCGCCACAAGCGTGTAGTTGCAGCTCCCGCCAACCAGGCGAAGTGGTATCAAGGGCAAAATCATCCGAGTTAGGCTTAAACTGAACACAAGTTGAGGGTGTTGCCATCACTCGAATGCCCTTGTGAAGCACATTCATATCTTGATGAACATGACCACAGAGAATGCCTTTCACGTTATCAAAACGCTCGACAACCTGCCAAAACGCTTCGGCATCTTTTAAAGTATGTTGATCAAGCCACGCGCTTCCCACCAGTAACGGGTGATGATGCAACAAAACAAGTGTGTGTCTTTCTGGGTGTTCGGCTAGCTTTTCTTCGAGTAGCGTTAATTGCTGATCACTCAAGCGCCCATGAGGAACGCCAACCACTTGCGAGTCTAAAAGAATTAACTGCCAATGCTCGCCAAGCAACACATGCTCTGCGGCTTTGATTTGTGGCGAAGGCAAAACACTGCCCATATTAGGCTTGTAATCATGATTACCAGGTAGCCAAAAACAGTCTTTCTCTAGCGGTTCAATGCCGTTGGCAAAGCGCTGATAAGATTCTGCACTATGGTCTTGGGAAATATCGCCCGTCGCCAAAATGTAATCAAACGCCACGTTGCGGCGTAAAACATCAGCAACAACAGCATTAAAGCTATCGACTGTTTTTACGCTTAGCAAACTTCCCTCATCGGCAGCAAACAGATGAGTATCCGTAATTTGTAAAAGTTTGATGCTGTCACTAGATGATTGCAAAATGAAAACCTGATTCGTCCACTATATCGTTATTTGTTATTTTCCTTTAGTGACGTGACGATCAATTGAAGGCAAGTGGTGTTCTACTGATACCACTTCGTAAACAAAACGTCAGCCATTCACCGAGGAATGTGTTTAATTGATGCTTTTCATCTTTCTGCATCAGTTGGTCATTGGGATAATCATACTTAGCTTTTATGCGAGAGAACTCTCCGCTTGAGCATACTTCGGCTACTCTCGCATCATGATAAAGCCTGACAGACATCGTCGGTAAAGGAAACACTGGCGTTTCATCACTCTGACATATCTCAACAACTGTGGTGTATTTTGTGATTTCATTCACGGTCAATTGGTAAACCATGTTCGCCGCTTGGTAGCAACGTACATCCCCAACTTCGGCAGAAGCAGGCAATAAGGCGTTCAACTTAGCGTAGTTGGTCTCATACGTTCTCATAAGACCAGCTAAATCAACATGATATTGTTGTTTTTCAGCCAATTGTGCCATTACTCACTCTCCACCGTTTGGGATTGTCCCCATTCTGACTTTAACTCTTGATGGTGTAATTGCAGCCATTGCAACGCAATAATCGACGCACCATTTTCAAATTTTCCGTCCTTCACCCATTGATACGCCGTTTCACGACTCATGACATGAACTCGGATGTCTTCATTCTCATAGTCTAAACCATGAATGCCGTGCGCTTTAGACGCATCCACTTCACCAACAAAGACGTCTAGCTTTTCCGAGCAACCACCAGCCGAAGGATAATAAGAAGTGACAGGTATAACTCGCCCCACCTGAATCCCCGCTTCTTCGACAGCCTCTCGACGAATTACGGCTTCAGCAGATTCATCGCGGTCAATCATACCGGCGACAATTTCTAGCTGCCAAGGGTGCTCATGTTCCAACGCGCCAATACGAATCTGTTCAATGATTACGACCTGGTCCGTATTGGGATCATAAGGAAGCATCGCTGCTGCGTGACCACGCTCGAACATTTCTCGTTCGACAACTCCACTCCAACCACCAGCAAATAGCCTATGCTGAAAGCGGTATTTCACCATTTTGAAAAAACCTTCAAATAAGGTTTCTTTCGAGATGACTTTTACATCTCGCGAAGTAAAATCTTGTTGTTGTTTGTCACGCTGTTGCATTCAACACCTCTCTGAGTGAATCCTGTAGTTTACTCATTGTTATTCGCTTGCTCAAAGGACTTGGCTCAACTTTTTGTATAATAGTTACAAATTAATTTAAGTCTTTGCTAAAAATTTATTGCACAAGTGGATAATTACGTGTAAAAAAGTGCAAACTTTAGAGTAAATATCGTGCAAATTGAGTTAAACTACTGAGAATTAACCAATCTATGGACCGCGGGAATAGAAAATGAAAAAATTGCTTCCACTATTTATCAGTGCAGCGCTAGGT
>NZ_JAWOTK010000029.1:0-38415 GCF_033338855.1 Vibrio sp. Vb0937
GCAGACAACGTGACTCGCTGCCCAACCGTCATGTCTTTATTATCAACATCAATCACGGCCACTGGCGCTTCGTTGCTGCCAAGCACTTCCACCTGCACATTCACGATTGAAGATGAGTACGCACCATCAACCGACAACAAACGATATTGGAAAGTGTCCAGACCAACGAAGTTAGCTTCAGGTTGGTACTGGTTGCCAGAGATGGTGCCGTGCTCAGGCTTCTGCATAATGTCCACATTGAACTGATACCCTACCGCCATGAAATCATTGTCCATCAGGTTCAGTTTGATTGGCGTATTTTTATTGGTTTGTAACGAATCAGATTTCGCTTCAACCAAGTTGCTCGCATCCACATTTAATAATGCTGCAAACGGAATATAAGAGAACCCGGCTTTTTCTAGACCAAACGTGCCAATCTCACTGTAATCACCAGTCCACATTACAGGTAGGGAGGCTTTTTCAGTTTTTAGCAAGCGGCCGAAGTCAAAGTTTGCATCAAATTGACCGCCTTCCAATTCAACGACCAATAAATGCTGACCCGCACTCAATTGGCTTGATTGAGGGAATAAAATTCGAGATGACTTTTGGAAGTTACCTTGCTGTAAAAGCTCAGCGTTGTTTTGATTCAATATTAATCGATAGCCAATGTTTCCCGAAAATGGGAATCGCCAAACTCGATAAGTCATGTCACTTTGAGCGCTATCTCTTTGCGCGTAAAGTTGAAGGCCATCAAGCTCTGTATCACTATTCAAGTCCAGTGACACCGCCAGAGTGTTACTCCCACTCGCGTACACATAACCTTGGTGAAGAGAGTTCAGCCATGCTGATTTATTTGGTTCGTTTGTATGTTCAAGAGAAAAACTACCACCGTTGGTGTTGCTGGCAATGTTGGAAATACGAACCCCAGTATCAAACCCTGTGATCGCTCTCAGACCCGGGGTCGATGTATCTGAAATGACATCGCCACCATTAGGATATAAATCGTCAGCGTCACTCCTACCATCATTTTCTAACTCATTCAGACCATCAGCCTGCATGATTTGAACCTGCATCGCGCCAACATCATTAAAGCGGTTCTGGACATTAACCGACGTCGCTAGAATACCTTCAGCCGCCAATGCTCGGTCGTAACCGCTAAAGGTGCGATTTTCCAAGTAAATACGTGGACCAAACTCTTTCAAGTACGGGTCGAGATACACCAGCTTGACATCGTCGTTGTTCACAGAAATAGGCGCTGGACTTTCATGAGTTACCGTTGGTACAACAAAACCAGCAGCGTGTTTGCTCCATGCACTCATGTTCACCGGAGTGTCACCAGCGTATGAATCTCCCGGTTTCTGCGCCCATGAACCGCCACCCATCACGCCCCAAGAGCCAATCGAGGCATCACTGTTCCTTGCGTACAAATCCGGCAAGCCAAGCATTAAGTGGCCAAGCTCGTGTACGATCACGCCCAACGTCGCTTGATGATCAACTTGATAGTCAGCGAACACACAATAGTCTGTGATCTTTTTACCATCTAGTGTGACATCATCGTGAGAGAATTTGTGCGGCCAAATCGCAGGACGGTTGAGAACCCCTGTTGAACGATCTCCCCCCGCAAAAATAAACATGACAGAGAGTTCTGACGGTTCTACGGTACCATTTTGATTGCTGTCGTAGGCCGAAAGATTAAAGTATGGATCCAGTTTTTGATAAGCCTCGGTGAAAACCGCATTCAACTTGGCGGTGCATGTCTTATCAGTCGAACTAGAGTGACAGTTAGGGTGGCTTTGTGCCACAGTCACATCTATCACACCGTCATTGGCGGTGCCGTAACTCTCAAGTGCAGGAACAACTTTGAATTTACCTTGAGAGTTTTTATCAAAGTAATCCACAACGCTTTGACCATTGGTATTAAATACGCGTTGCTCAAAATCATGCACCATTGCTTGGTCATCAAACGAAACTTGCACAACCAATAGGGGCTGCTGCTTCACCGTTGAACTGCTCATCGCCTGGTAACCTTGCGCCGAACGCAGTAGGTTTTTTCGTGCCATCGGCTCAATGGTTTTTAGAGAAGATAATTGCGGTTTAACTTGTAAATCCGGGCGAAACTTCGCCGACTCAGGTGGCTCACTCGACTGCGTTTTCACCACACCTGTCGAGGTCAATATTGGCGTGTCTGACTCGCGCTGAATCTGCGCGAAAAACCAAACGCCGTCTTCCTGAAGTAAGGCATTGCCCTGCTTATCTTCAAACCAGTGGAAATCTGCCGTTCCACGTAGAATTGCCTCACTGGAGCTACCATCGCTCAACGCAATAGTATGCCAAATCGGTGATGGCGGAGTAGTTGCCATGCTCTTCCCTGCAAGAAGCGCAGTTAGCATAGCCATGGCGAGTGTGTTGAATTTCAAAGTACGACTCCATCTTTTCGATTCGTTCATTCATACCAAGCACAACAAACACAAAGTAACCCTATGTGCATAGAGTAAGACTGAGTGACTATTGACGAAGGCTGGTATCAATTCGCTCAGATAACACGACGTAGTTTGGTGTCACACTACAAAAGCGTCGGATTCCAAAACGCTGTTATGAGCGTAGCTTCTGAGAATATAAATTGAGTGAATGAATAGTATCGAAACGAAAGGAAGAAGAAATGAACTTCTACGAATTTGTAGGTAAAACTGGGCAACATTCCACATATTCTATAAATGTACGAGCACTGCTATTAATCAATGCTCGTAATGGTCGCGCGGCCATTGTTTAACGCTATATTAACCTGTAAGAACGGCGTCTTCTGGGTATTTGACCAAGGTAGGTTCAGGACGTGCCAACATGTAGGCAAGCGTGAGCGGCCCAATACGACCAATGATCATCACCACGATCATAATGTATTTACCAGGTTCAGAAAGTTCCGCAGTCAAACCGGCGGTGAGCCCCACTGTGGCAAATGCGGAAATGGTTTCAAACATAACTTTATCAAAGCTGGCCTTCTCGGTAAGCATCAATAAAAACATTGCGCTTGTCAGGATGGCTCCGCTCACAACGATAATTGCCAATGACTTAGTCACAGTTTGCCAATTTATGGTTCGCTTAAACATAACCACATGTTTCTTTTGGCGTAAAAAGGTCCACGTAGCCATAAACGCAACAGCAAATGTGGAAACTTTAATACCGCCCCCCGTTGAGGTGGAACCCGCTCCAATTAACATTAGAACAATCATGACCAGTAAGGCCGGCTGGGTAAACAACGCCAAGTCAACACTATTAAACCCTGCCGTTCGAGCACTCGCAGATTGAAAGAATGCCGCCAACCATTGCCCTGTTGCAGGTAAAGACGCCATTGTGTTTGGGTTACTTCGCTCAAGTAACCAAAACATCATCGTTCCGACTAAGAGCAATATCGGTGTCGCAATCAGCATGATTTTGGTGTGAAGATGCAAAAAGTGGAAACCTTTGCGCCAGTTTAGCCAGATGTCACCCACAACAGTAAAGCCAAGCCCGCCAAAAATGAATAGCCCCGCCAGTGTAAAGATAACCAACGGATCATTCACAAAGCTCATCATACTGTCAGAAAACAGCGCGAACCCAGCGTTGTTAAATGCAGAAATTGCATGAAACAAGGCGTAAAACATACCAGTCTTCCAGCCCATTTCAGGGACCCAGCGGATAGAGAGAAAAATAAACCCGATCGTTTCTGCAACAAGCGCGAAAACAACAATCCGCTTTACTAGTCGGTTTAGATTGACTTGCCGATCTTGCCCTAATGCTTCTTTCGCCAGCGCTTGTTGACGCAAACTCAAACGCACGCCGAACATATAGAGTAAGACCGCCGACAAAGTCATCTGCCCCAACCCACCGATTTGCATTAAAAACATCAGCAAGATTTTGCCCGCAAGCGTAAAGTGTTGCCCAGTATCGACAACACCAAGCCCTGTCACACTAATAGCGGACGTTGCGGTAAACAAAGCATCCGTTATCGACAGGCCCGTAACAGAAAAAACTGGCAAGGTTAGCAATACCGCAGAAGGCAGTAAAACACCGAGAAAACTGAGCAATATAATTCGCGGTTCGTTGCCTTTCGCTTTCTCTTGTTTACCATCTGGTGCGTAAAAAACACCTTTCTGATGAAAATACGTCATAGCGATTTTAATTTATTTGCGAGCGCATCTTGAGGGCCGACCACAATAATTAGGTCACCAATTTCTAGTGTGGTATTAAGGTCAGGTGCCTTGGTAATTTCTGGGCCCCGTTTAAACCCTAGCACTTGCACGCCATCGACTTTGCACAGAGCCAAATCACTTAGTGTCTTACCCATCCAACGAGAGCCAATCACAAACTCCGTCATAGCTAAGCCACTGCCTAATGGGTGGAACTCAAGAACCCGTTTATCGAGCATTTTACGCGCGACACGTATCCCCATGTCACGCTCAGGCATGATAATGTGGTCTGCGCCAATTTTTTGCAGAACACGAGCTTGGAAGCGGTCGTTGGCTTTAACCCATACTGACTTTACTCCCGCCTCTTTAGCAATCAATGTCGCAAGAATACTGGCATTGACATCCGCTCCGATGGCAATCATCACCATGTCGTAATCATCAAGTTTGAGCTCAGCAACCGTCTCTTCGTGAGTACAGTTAGCCACAACCGCCTGACTAACAAAACTGGCGGCTTCTTTAACTCTGTCTTCGTTGATGTCAACGGCTAAAACTTGAGCGCCTGAATCTTGTAACTCTTTACACACTGCCAAACCAAATCGGCCAAGACCAATAACGGCGAATTGCTTATCACCTGTTTTCATTTGTGCCCCATCTTATGCATTCATTAGCAAGCAAAAAAGTTTGCGCCCATTCCTTACCTTGTGCAAACCTGCGGACAGATAATTGACAAAAGCTTAACGCACCTTGATTCACTTTACGTGTTAAGCGTATGACACTGATTAACTTTTTTCCTCATTACCGAATAGAAACCGTCGCGATGGCTACATAATTGGATGCCTAAAAACGCAAAAAGCCGCAAGAATGCGGCTTTTAGATCATGGGATAAACTGGCTATTTTGATTCGCGCTTATCGTGCGGTTTACGTTTATTCTTAGGCACGTAATTTAAAATTGAAATTGGTACTGGCTTTCTTGGCGCAAAACCTTCAATTTCCACTCGCTCTAGCAAGTGCCCTAAACGACTTTCAATCATGCAGAGGTTCTTAAAGTCGTCTTTTGAAACCAGTGATATCGCCTCACCTTTCGCGCCAGCACGACCTGTACGACCAATACGATGTACATACTCATCCGCTGGGTAAGGTAAATCGTAGTTGATGACAACTGGCAGATTATCAATATCAATACCGCGCGCAGCAACGCCGGTTGCGACTAAGTACTGGATTTCACCCGCTTTAAACTTTTCTATTAATTCCTGGCGAACACGCTGATTACGGCCACTGTGGAATGCTTCTGCCACAATGCCACGTTTCTCAAGTTGGCTTACCAGTTTGGCTGCGCCGTGTTTAGTTTCAATAAATACCAGTACTTGCGACCAGTCATTTTCTTTAAGCAAGTGACTTAACAGCGACGACTTCATGTCTTTATCGACGGTCGTGATCCACTGTTTAATATTTGATTTTGAGGCACTGTGCTTTGCAATCGTGATCTCTTCAGGATCAATAATCGCATTTTTCGCCAAGTCACGAACAGGGTTAGATAACGTCGCTGAGAACAGCAAACTTTGCACATGTTCTGGCATACAGTCGACGATTTTGTCGATCGCATCGATGAATCCCATATCCAACATTTTGTCGGCTTCATCAAGCACTAGCATTTCCACTTCATCAAAGTGAATCGCGCGTTGACCGTACAGATCAATCAAGCGCCCAGGCGTGCTTACCACAATATCGACACCCTCGATCAAGGCTTGTTTTTGTGGTGCATAATCCACACCACCAAACATCGCCATTGAGCGTAATGGTAAGTTTTTACCATAAGCTTCAATACTTTGATGAACCTGAAGCGCAAGTTCGCGTGTTGGCGTTAGGATAATCGCACGAGCGCGTTTTTTACGTTGCGTTTCGCCTCGACTAAGCTTTTCTAAGATTGGCAGAACAAAACTGGCCGTTTTACCTGTGCCCGTTTGCGCTGCTGCAATTAAATTGCGGCCACGCAATACGATTGGAATGGCTTTTTGTTGGATAGAAGTGGGTTTTTCATAACCTAGCGCTTTTACTGCATCAGCAATCGATGCGCTTAAACCAAGCTTAGAAAATGGCATAGAAAGGTCTCAACAGAGGAAATGGGCGCGTAGTGTATCAGAATCCCCGTGAAGTAACAGAAGGATTCATGCGCGAAAAACTAGGAACATGACACAATCTTAGCCCATGAAATTGGGCTGCAAACCTTTTTCTAATTTTTTCCTCACTTTGTAGGAAACATCATTAAGCGTGATTTTCCCGTTTTGTGGCGGTCGATACTTGCATTCTGTCGATAGGCAATTGAGCCTTGTCTGAACAAAACGAAAGACGGCGGTTTACCAATCGCAGCAGGGTAGAGAATGGCCATGTAAGCATCTTCTAAGCTATTAATTTTATTTCGATAGGGCCAATAGTACGCTTTCACATAGTCAAGTTGTTCAAGCGCGCTCATTCTCGCAAGAGTCTTTGTGTTCACTCCTAATGACTCTGCGGTAGAAGGCATAAATTGAATTAACCCTGTAGCCCCGCTTCCGGAACCATTTTTGATGCTTGGACTGAAAGTTTCAGCAGTTTCAAATGCCATGCACGCCATAAGATGATTAGGATTGATCTTTAGCTCTTTACTAATACGAATGACTTTAGATTTGAACTCTGGAGAAACTTTACCTCCCCACGCGACCGCGTTCTCGGGATCTGCAATCGAAGAGACCGTTGATGCGTCGTGTTCTTCGACAATTTTAGAAAGTAGAGGAAGCGTTTGGCGTAGTCGATGGCTCGAACTCACCAAGCGAATTGATTTGGTAAGAAACTTGTCTTTTTTTTGATGTAGTTTTTGGAACTTTACTAACTTATACAGTTGCTTATAAACCGTTTTCACAACGAAGCCGGATGTAGGGAACACTCCCAGAATGTAATCCATCTCCTACAAATTTAATATAAATATCAGCAACAGGAATCCTAGATGTGATCAATGTCACCATAAAAATTCTCAAATTCGATACACACCGATGTAAGTGGTCAATGTGTCTCCAACACGCTAGAAGTAAAAGTAAAGAGGCATTAAAAAGGTCTTACCAATTTTTTGGTAAGACCTAGGTTTACTGATTCTCGGATAAGCGAATGTATATTCTTACAGTTCAGCTTCCTGAACCAGTTCTGCAAGCGTCGACAAACGCTGCTCACTTTGTTTTACGTAAGGATTATTCGTATCCCAAGCATATCCAGCCAAAATCGCACTAATCATCTGTTTAATACGTGGGTTCGGTTTTTGATAGAAAATCACATCTTGCAACGTGCCGTTGTACCAGCCTTCCACATAAGTGCGGAATGTGTTCACTCCCACCATTAAGCGTTGCGAGTACTCTTCTTGCCAATCAACCTTTTCACCATTCAGCTGACGAACCACGCAGTCCGCTGCAAACTCTGCCGATTTCATGGCGATAGTGACACCCGATGAAAATACAGGATCAAGAAACTCACCTGCATTACCAAGCAACGCGTAGTGCTCTGTCGCTAAACGTTTGACGTTAGCAGAATAGCCACCCAACTCGCCTGCTGGATTCGGGTAATTCGCATTTCGCAACAAAGAAGCCAAACCCGGCTCTTCATTGGCTAACTGCTGCAACGCTGCAATCTTATCTTCTGGGTATTGTTCGAAAAATTCTGGCTCACCCACCACACCAAACGAACAGGTACCATTAGAGAATGGGATTAGCCAGTACCATACGTCGTGATTTTCAGGATGAACTGAAATTAAAATTTTGTTGCGATCGTATTCCGGCTCTTGGGGAGAGATATGATCTTCGATATGGGTAAAGATCGCTTTTCTAGGCGGAAGACAAGAAGGTTCTTCTAGCTCCAACAAGCGTGGCAAAACACGCCCAAAGCCACTTGCATCCAGCACAAAATCTGCTTCGATTTGATAAGCCTTCTTATTTGAGTCGAGCACTTCTAATCGAGACTTTTTCCCTTCAAACACTAGGTTGAGCAGCTCATGCTGATAACGAATCTCTACGCCTTGCTCTTCAGCGCTATCTGCCAATAATTTATCAAAGTTGGCACGTTGAACCTGAAACGTCGTGCCCGGTCCTGGTGTGTATTTGTTTGTAAAGTCGAACTGGGTGTATACGCCATTACGACGAAATGCAGCACCATCTTTATACTGGAAACCAAACTGCTTTACTGCATGAGTCATTCCTGCTTGTTCAACCACTTCCATACATGCAGGGAGTAGGCTTTCTCCTATGGAAAAACGTGGAAAAGTCGCTTTTTCTAAGACAACAACATCTATGCCACGCGATTTTAATAACGCAGAAACGGTTGAACCTGATGGCCCCGCTCCTACGACAACAACTTGCTTGAGCTCTGTTTTCATTCTGAATTTAGTTTGCTTGTAGTTTTAATAAGGTATGACCAAGGCCAATATTGTCGGTTCTTTCAACGACAGATAAACCTGCCGCTTCGACAATTTCTAAGAAATCATCACTGCGATAAAAGCGACTATTACCGTTAGCTAAACAGGTAAAATAAAGAGAAGTGGCATTAAGGCTATAGGAAGCTCCCGCGTATTTTTGAGCATCCCAAAACAGCTCCAATACGTAAATAGTATCTCCCTTCGTTAACTGGGCTTTAACTTTTTTAAGGATATTGAGGATCTCAATTGGGGAAAAGCAATCCAAGAACTGGCTCATCCACCATACGTCAGCATGCTCAGGCAATGTTTGTGCTTTATCAAGCATGTTTGCAGGGTATGGACGTACACGCTCGACGAACTGGTTTTCTGAAACATTCTTCATCGCTACTTCTAATTGCTGCGGTAAATCAACAATCGTCACTTGAACGTCAAGGTCATGTTTACAACACTGAATCGCCCATTTTCCCGTATTTCCGCCAATATCCACAAGATGCTTTGGCTTGCTTGCAAATACCTCTTTAAGCAGAAGTGGGAACGAGCGATCCGAATAGAAATGATCGAACTTAAACCAGCTCTGTTTGGCTTGTTCTGGTAACGTCGATAGACCTTGATAAATGGTCTCCCAATTGCCCAACTCTTTCAAACCTGACGGTTTACCTTCTTGAATTGCTTCCGTCAAATGCATCATCGCGGCGTAACAAACATCTGCCGTAAAATCCATGTTTGCATTCGTCATACCATCATGAAGAAGGTAAAAACCAAGGTTTGCAAGCGAATAGTTAGGTCGTTCCCATAAAACAATATGCGCACTAATCGCCATATCCAACAGTACTTTAACACCATATTCTGATACTCCCGTTTTCTCGGCAATATCTGTGGCACTCATGCCTTGTGCGCCAGCGCTGTCTAAAGCGGCTAAAATACCTAAATCTCGAAGCGTTCTAGCAGTCTGGAACACGATTGGTGCAAAAGATAACTTCTGAGCTTCTGTCTTCGCCTCAAAAGCATTAAAAGGGTCATTATTTTGATTTAACACGGAAAAACCTAACTGCAATTAATAGTTTTATTGTTGAGATTGATTGCCCAACAATGCAATAGCTCGCTGAATATCAACATTCAAGTTGTTTACCCAACGATTGTAATTGCGGTGGATTTTGCCATCACTTGCTTTGAGATTTACTGAGTTGAGATAAATAATTGAGTAATATTTATTATTGTATGGGATTTTTACTTCTGCAGAGTGTTTACGAACGTGGATTTTTGCAATAAGAACACCAGGGCTTACTTCTTCGATCGTCCAGCCTCGGTTAGTTGCTGATTGCACTATGGCCATTTTTACTTGTTTATTTTGAAGATCATAAGCAACTGGAGTATCCTCCACATTCATTACAGGTTGTACTCGTCCACAACCAACAAGAAGCAAAGTTAATAATAACGAGACATACAGCTTAAAACGCGACATGATAATTTCCTTTTTATTGTGAATTTGGGTCAACCCCAATTTGTATCGAGCTGTAAAATAAACAATTTAACCCAATATGCCAAACTCGAAGATCAACATTTCGTTCAATATTGATGCGTGGACAGCGAATTCATTCGGTTTATCCGAATCCAATGAATGGAAACAATGGGCAACAGAGATAAAATGGCCAGAAGATGGCAAAATCAATGTTGCAAATATTCCTGCGATGATGCGCAGAAGAATGAGCCCACTCAGTAAACTGGCGGTACAAACTGCAATCGAAATGCTTAATCAACATCAAGTTGATTACCTTGTATTTTCAAGCCGTCATGGTGAACTGCATCGCAGCGTCGCACTAGTTGAAGATATAATTAATGGAGAAGAGGCGTCTCCGATGGCTTTTTCTCAATCGGTGCACAATACCGCCGCAGGGCTTGCCACTATCGCAACTAAACAACCCATTCCCCTAACTTCTATCGCTGCGGCAGAAAACACATTCCAAAGCGCAATATTAGAAGCATGGCTGTTTTTGTCCGACAATCCTGACAAAAAAGTACTGCTTGTTGATTTTGATGAGCCTATGCCTGACTCTTATTTAGAATATGAAAACCAACAATACCAAGGGTTTGGACTTGGTTTAATACTTTCTCATGGAGACAAGTTCGCGATACAAAGCTCCATAAACGCAGAACGTTCCGGTCATCCTCTTCCTCAAGGTTTAGTATTTTTGCAACAATACTTGTTAGATAAAAGCCAGTGGACTATTTTCGCTCCGCAACAAGCTTGGGAATGGCACAAAAAATGACTCGCTTAAATCAGTATTGGCGTGTGCTAGCAACAGGCTTTTGTTTTTCAGTATTTGGGTTAGGTGGTTTAGTACTGAGTTTCATTGTTATTCCGACCATTCGTATTTTTGTTTCAGACCAAACGGAACGCGAATATAAAGTTCAGGGTGCGATTCGATATTCATTCAACACATTTTGTAAATTGATGAAGCTAAGTGGCGCAATCGATTATCAAATTATTGGTGCCGATATTCTTCAACAAGATCGTAATTGTTTAATTGTTGCCAACCACCCTAGTTTAATCGATTACGTTCTCATTGCTTCACAATTAAATCGCTGCGACTGTTTAGTAAAATCGGCAATATGGTCGAATCCTTTTATGAAGCACATCGTAAAAGCAGCCGGATATATTCCCAATGAAGCACCGGATGATTTATTAGCACTTTGTGATGAACGATTTAACAAAGGCAACGTGTTGCTTATATTTCCTGAAGGAACAAGAACAACACCAGGTGTAGAGCCGAAATTACAACGCGGTGCAGCACAAATTGCGGTAAGAACAGAACGAGATTTAAGAGTTGTCCATATTACGGTAACGCCAAGTTTCCTCACAAAAGAGAAAAAATGGTATCAAGTACCGGCAACAAAGCCCTTTTTCAGGGTTGAAGTTAAGGATAAAGTTGAGATTACCCCCTTTATAAAGCAAACTACGTCGCCGACAATAGCGGCGCGACGCTTACAACAGCACCTAGCTGAAAACATTTTTCCAGAAAACTTTTATTAATAAGCAGGTCCCAGTGGAACAGTTACACAACGACATTAAGCAACTTATTATTGATGCTTTAAACCTTGAAGATTTAACCGTAGATGATATTGAAACGGATGCACCACTTTTTGGTGATGGACTTGGCTTAGATTCTATCGACGCGCTTGAGCTTGGACTCGCAATAAAAAAACAATACAACATCGTTATTGATGCCGACGACTCAAATACGCGCGAACACTTTGCGTCTGTAGCAAATCTAGCGAAATACGTTTCTTCTCAAACTAATGAATAAGTTGTAGGTATATTCATGACTGATGTAAATAAAGATCAAGTATTTGAACAAGTTAAAGATGCGCTTGTTGAGCTGTTCGAAATTGATGCAGCCGACATTCAATCAGATGCGCACTTATACCAAGATCTCGATCTTGATAGCATTGACGCCGTTGATTTGGTCGTACACCTACAGAATGTCACTGGCAAAAAAATCAAGCCGGCAGAGTTTAGTACAGTAAGAACCGTCGACGATGTGGTTAACGCTGTTACTGAGTTATTGAAGGAAAGTTAATGCGCCAATTGCTGACTGGTCTGTCTGCAATTGTACTGTTTGCCTACCCCTTCGCCGTCTATTTCGGTATAGATAAATTTGGCTTGAACTTAGTTGGGGGCTTGTTAATTGCTGCGTTACTTTTGCGTGTTTTCGTCGCAAATAAGACCCCACTAAAAGAGTTTAAGTTCTTGGCGCTCGTTACGGGCGCTGTTGGCATTGTCCTAATTACGCTTGGCATGGTGTTTAAACAACATGGGTGGCTTCAGTTTTACCCTGTCGTTGTCAATGTATGTATGCTGTGTGTATTTGGACTGAGCTTAAAACAGCCGCAATCGATCATAGAGAGGCTTGCTCGCTTGCAAGAACCCGACCTTCCGGCTAGTGGCGTGACTTACACTCGCAAAGTGACGATGGTTTGGTGCGCCTTTTTTACGCTCAACGCTGCTGTTGCACTCTATACCTGTTTCCTACCAGTAAAAATATGGACGCTTTATAACGGCCTCATCAGCTACTTACTTGCTGGTGGCTTGTTCGCTGGAGAATGGATCGTGCGTCAATTTGTTCGAAAGGAACACTAATCGTATGAATACAACGTATTCGAGCTTTACCTCCCTAGCGACCTTGTTCATCGCAGAGAGGTCTGAGCAATCCCCTGTCTCTTACGAGCGCGACACGGTTATCACGTGGGGTGATTTCCAGCAGCACGTCGCAACACTTGCTCAGCAGTTAGAAACCCAACCAACGCAAAACATTGCGTTGTGTTTTGGCAACAGCTACCTGTTTGCCGTTGGCTTTTTTGCTTGTTGTTATGCAGGAAAATCCATTGTATTACCTGGTAATTACCAACCAGAAGCACTCAAAGAGCTCAGTGAGCACTACGATTTATTGTTGCATGATGCCGATGTCTCTGTTCCAGAACAGGTGAGTTCACTCCTAGTAAAAGCTCAATCATTGGTAGACATCACCTTGATTCACGAGCAACAGATAGACCAACCTTTTGTTTGGCGCGAATTGAATCTGGCAAAAATACCAGTAACGTTATTTACTTCAGGTTCAAGCGGTAAACCAAAAGCCATTGCAAAAACGCTGAAACAGCTCGATATCGAAGTTGCTATTCTAGACAACCTGTGGGGCGACACGGTTGCCAACACACGCGTTGAAAGCACCGTCTCTCATCAACACATTTACGGCTTGCTGTTTCGCGTATTGTGGCCTTTGTGTTCTGCACGTCCATTTTCAGCACGCAACCTCGAATTCCCTGAGCAAATTGTCCATCACGCCGATGCTGACACCATGCTAGTAAGCAGCCCTGCGTTACTAAAACGACTCAATGAAGAGCATAATCCGGTTGCGATTCGGTGCGTATTTTCATCTGGTGGCCCCCTGCCAAACCAAGCCGCGCAACACAGCCGGCTGTTGTTTGGGTCACTTCCTATTGAAGTTTTTGGCAGCACAGAAACCGGCGGCATCGCTTACCGTCAGCAGCACGTAGCCAGCACTCCTTGGACGTTATTCCCTGGTGTTGAAGCCGAGCTTAACCATGAAAATTGTTTAAAGCTCCGCTCGCCACACATTGATGAAAACACTTGGTACCAAACTGCGGATGAATGCTATTTCCATGATAGTATTTCTTTTGAATTGCGTGGACGCACTGACCGAATCGTCAAAGTCGAAGAAAAGCGGATTTCCCTTGTCGAAGTGGAAAAACGTTTAGAGCAATTGCCGTGGGTTCAAGAAAGCGTGGTGATCCCAATGGAAGAATCTGGTCGCCTCACGTTAGTCTCGATCATCGTACTTAACGATAAAGGCAGCGATGTGCTTAATGAACTTGGTAAAGGCAAATTTTGGCTTGAGCTTCGCAAGGCACTGCGCAATTGGCTAGAACCGATCGCTATCCCGAGAAAATTCCGAGTGGTCGACGAAATTCCATTGAACAGCCAAGGCAAACGCCAAGTTGCTGAAATTGAAAAACTATTCCAATAAAGCTAGTAACATGGATAAAAGAAAACCAACCATTCAGAATATTGAAGTGAGTGACCACACCGCGGAGCTTTCGCTGCGTGTGGATGCTGACATCTTAGATTTCCAAGGTCATTTCAGTCACTTTCCTCTTTTACCCGGCGTCACTCAAATTGACTGGGCGTTGTTCTACGCCGTTCAATATTTGAACACTCCCAAGGTATTTAAAGGAATGGAAGTCATCAAATTTCAAGAGCCGATTCTGCCAAACGCCGACGTTTGTCTCTCACTCTCTTGGGACAATGAGCGCGAGAAATTGACCTTTAAGTACACATCGAAAAACGGTGAAACCTTGGTGACTCACTCTTCAGGCAAAATGAAACTGGGTGAGTCACGTGAGTGATTACCGTCCCTGCTTTTTAATTCCTTGCTACAACCACGGCAGCACAATTGCAGACGTGGTTGCGTCGTTATCCTCTTTCGATTTGCCAGTGCTTGTCGTGGACGACGGCAGTAATGAAGACACCAAACAAGCGCTTTCAGCATTGAGTGAGCAAGGGCTGATAAAACTGATTAGTCTGAGTGAAAACCAAGGCAAAGGTGGCGCGGTGATGGCTGGCCTACATCAAGCTCACCAGCTTGGTTTTACGCACACCATTCAAATCGACGCAGACGGTCAACACGACCTAGAAGCACTACCCAAATTGCTCAGCGCCAGCGAAACAAAACCAGATAACCTGATTTCTGGCCAACCGATATACGACGAAAGCGTACCTAAATCCCGTTTGTATGGTCGCTACGCTACGCACATTTGGGTGTGGATAGAAACCTTGTCACTGTCTATCAAAGACAGCATGTGCGGTTTTCGCGCCTACCCAGTGGCGAAAACGGTCGCCGTGTTGAACAAGTACAACATCGGCAAACGCATGGATTTTGATATCGAAATTCTGGTGCGAATGTACTGGGAAGGCGTCGATATTGATTTTGTTCCAACGCGCGTAATCTACCCTGAAGGTGGCATTTCCCACTTCGACGCATTGTGGGATAACGTCAAGATAAGCTGGATGCACACTCGCCTATTTTTTGGCATGTTGCCGCGCATTCCTTCGCTACTCGCCAGAAAGCGCCGTCACACAGATGACAGCAATGCCCACTGGTCGAAACGAAAAGAACAAGGCACAATTTTAGGCATCAAAACCTTGCTCGCGGTTTACCGCTTGTTCGGTAGAAAAGCGTTTGACCTGATTTTAAAGCTAGTCATGCGCTACTACCACTTCACGGGTAAATCAGCCCGCGAAGCGTCTGAGATTTACCTGCAAAACTTGCAGCGCTACGCAGCGCAGCAGAACATCGCACTACCAAAACAGTTGGACAGCTATCATCATCTGCTTTCTTTTGGGCGAACCATGCTCGACAAACTGGCAGCATGGCAAGGTGACTTTAATGTCGACAACCTAACCATTCACGGCCAGCATCATTTCGAAGAGATGGCGCAGAAAAAACAAGGCGTGGTCATTTTGGGCTCGCACCTTGGCAACATCGAACTCTGCCGCGCGCTTGGTCGTCGACATTCTCATGTCAAAATCAATGCCTTGGTATTTACCCAACACGCTGAACAATTTAATGCGGTAATGAAGGCGGTAAACCCAAACTCGGAACTGAATCTGATTCAAGTCAGCTCAATGGGACCAGACACCGCGATTCTGCTTCAACAAAAAATCGAGCAAGGCGAATGGGTGGTGATCGTTGGCGATCGCACGTCTACCAGCAAAGAAAATCGTGTCGTTTGGGCAGATTTTCTTGGTAAACCAGCGCCATTTCCGCAAGGCCCATTCATGCTGGCCTCGGTATTAAAAGCGCCGGTTTATCTACTCTTCGGCCTACGCGACGATGAAGCAAACACTCCGCATTTTAATGTGTACTTTGAACACTTTAGTGACCAAATCACGCTACCGCGCAAGGAGCGTCAGCAGGCACTAGAACACGTTGTTCAACAGTACGCACACAGATTAGAACACCACACACTGCAAGCGCCGTTACAGTGGTACAACTTTTTTAACTTCTGGACTTTAAGTAATCAGCCACATGACAAACAACAATAATCACAACATCACTTTTGGTGCCCAATCTTTAACCATCGAAGATGTCGTTGCCATTGCTCAAGGTGCAAAGGCAAACATGAACACCTCGCCAGAATTTACCGCGAAAATTGATCGTGGCATGGCGTTTCTGGAACGATTACTGAAAGAAGAAGGCGTTATTTACGGCGTGACTACGGGTTACGGCGATTCATGTACTGTGGCGATTCCACCCGCTCTTGTGGATGAACTTCCGTTGCACCTTACGCGCTTCCATGGCTGTGGCTTAGGTCAAATCCTTTCTCATGAGCAAGCTCGCGCGGTGTTGGCGACCCGTTTGTGTTCATTGTCGCAAGGCGTATCTGGCGTGTCTCACGATCTGTTGAACCAAATCGTTACGCTTATCAATCACGACATTGCGCCGCGTATTCCACAAGAAGGCTCGGTGGGCGCAAGCGGCGATTTAACGCCTCTGTCTTACCTAGCGGCGACCTTAATTGGCGAGCGTGAAGTGCTTTACAAAGGTGATGTGCGACCAACACAAGAAGTGTTTGCAGAGCTGGGCATAGAGCCAATTCGCCTAAAACCAAAAGAAGGTTTGGCGTTAATGAACGGTACATCCGTGATGACTGCCCTCGCCTGTCTTGCCTACAAACGCGCAGAATATCTAGCGCAGCTTTGCACCAAGATTACCGCGATGGTCTCTGTGGGTATGCAAGGTAATGACTTCCACTTTGATGAAGCGTTGTTTGCGGTAAAACCTCACCCTGGTCAACAGCAAGTTGCGGCTTGGCTGCGTGATGATCTTAATGCTGAACGTCCGCCACGCAATAGCGACCGACTGCAAGATCGCTACTCGCTGCGTTGCGCGCCACACGTAATTGGCATGGTGCAAGACTCCCTGCCTTGGCTACGTCAATTGATTGAGAATGAACTAAATAGTGCCAATGACAATCCAATTATAGATGGCGACAACGAGCGCGTTCTGCACGGCGGTCACTTCTACGGTGGTCATATTGCAATGGCGATGGACACATTGAAAGTGAACATTGCCAACTTAGCTGATTTGCTGGACCGTCAGATGGCGCAACTGATGGATTACAAGTTCAATAACGGCCTGCCGTTTAACTTAACCGGTGCAGAAGGCGAGCGTAAACCGATCAACCACGGCTTTAAAGCGGTTCAGATTGGTATCTCAGCTTGGACGGCAGAAGCGTTGAAAAACACCATGCCAGCGAGCGTTTTTTCTCGCTCAACCGAATGTCACAACCAAGACAAAGTGAGCATGGGCACCATTGCGGCTCGTGATTGCCTACGCGTACTTGAGTTAACAGAGCAAGTTGCTGCGGCTTCACTCCTAGCAAGCGTTCAAGCGGTTGAGATTCGTCGCCGTCATAACGAATTGGACGAACACCACATGAGTCAGAATTTGCGAGTAATTCGTGACGCCGTACTGAGCGAGTTTGAATTTGTGATTGAAGATCGCCCATTGGAACAAGATTTGCGTCATTTCATTGAACGCATTCAGCAACGTCATTGGCCACTCTACGTGGAGGTATAATGCAAGAGCAGGTTCTCTACCCATTAGAAGCGGAGGTGACTATGGTCACCTCTTTTCAAGATGCTGACCCGATGGGCGTGATTTATCACGGCAACTTCTTTCGATATTTTGAAGAAGCGCGTCGTGTGCTGATGGAGAAGATCCAATACAGCTATCGCGATATGCAAGACTCTGGGTACATGTGGCCGATCATCGACACGCGCGTTAAATATGTGAAGGCGATTCCGTTTAATCACACCATTCGTATTACCGCGCAACTCACGGAGTGGGAAAACCGCTTACGTGTGGATTACGTGATTTACGACGCCGAAACGAATCAACGTATGTGCAAAGCGCATACAACGCAAGTCGCCGTATCCATTGAAAAGCAAGAGATGTGCTTTGTGTCTCCAGCAGTCTTTTTAGATAAAGTAGAGCAATGGCGCAACCATGGGAGCCTGAACTAATGCAAAAGTGGTTACTCTCTTTTTTGCTGATATTTTCTGTTCCAGCACTGGCCACACCTACAGCAAATGTAACGGATTTGGCATCGCTTCAACAGCAGTTGTCTCAGCATGAAATCGTACGCGGAGATTTTACGCAGCAGCGTCATCTGGAAATGTTTAGTCAACCTTTAACCTCTAAAGGTCAGTTCACACTGAGCAAAACACATGGCTTGTTGTGGCAACAAGCAGAACCTTTCGCAGTCAATTTGGTATTGACGGAAAACAAACTTCGTCAAACTTTTGCCAACCAAGATCCGAAAACGATCTCTGCTGAAGAAAACCCAATGGCGTTCTACTTTAGCCATGTGTTTTTATCCGTGTTCCACGGGGATACTTCTGCACTGCAAGAACAATTCACACTCGATTTTTCAGTTGAGAACAATCAGTGGCAGCTCGTTTTAGTGCCCAAACAGTCGCCATTAAATGCGGTGTTTAAAGCCATCACTCTTTCCGGTAAAACGCACATTGATCGCCTAACCCTGCAAGAGCTGCGCGGCGATAAGACCGAAATCACGTTTACAAACCAGACCTCTCTACCTCAGGAACTCACGGATGCCGAAGACGCTCAATTCCGTTTCTAAACTCAGTCTTGGCACTCATACCTTTGCTCTGGTTTGGCTCAATCTCGTTGTTTTAGCGGGCGCGTTGCTACTCAAACAATGGGTTTGGAGTGCAGAATCTCCGATTGAGACCAACATTTTAAAACTGCTGCCTAAGAACCAACAAAACCCGGTGGCTGAGCAAGCCTTTGAGTCGGTCTCGGCAAGTATGAGCGACAAAGTCATTTTCGTGATCACAGCGCCGGACAAAAATGCCCTTTTTGCAGCAGCTGCAGAGTTTGATAAGGGGTTACGCCAAAGTAATCATTTTCGCGATGTGGTGGGAAAAATCTCACCTCAAGAGCAGCAAGCTTGGGCGAGTTACTACTTTAAGCACCGCTTTCAATTACTGACGCCTGAACAACGAGAGCGTTTAAGCCAAAATCCAGAACAGCAAGTGCAGCATGTGATTCAGTCGCTGTACAACCCGTTCTCTGGAGTGACCGGGCAAGAGTTACAAAATGACCCTTTCTTGCTATTCCGTGATTATTTAAGCCAAGTTACCCAGCAATCGTCCTCTTTCCGATTGGATAACGGCTATCTCTCCGTCGAAAAAGACGGTGCTCAATACTTTCTTATTACTGCCGAGCTAAAAGACTCGCCTTATAGCCTAACTGGGCAGCTTGCCGTCCCTGACATTCAAGCGCTAGAACAGAGCGTTGCGCAGAAATATGGCGCTGAAGTCGCACATACTGGCGTTCTATTTTACGCCGACTTTGGTACGCAAAATGCCAAATCGGAGATCAGTACCATCGGTGTGTTCTCTCTGCTCGGTATCATTGCATTGCTCGTGTTGGTCTTTCGTAGTGTGATGCCACTGTCTCTGGCACTGCTTTCCATCACCATTGGTTTGCTCGTTGCTTTGTCCGTTACGACGTGGATTTTTGGAAAAGTCCATCTGTTCAGCTTAGTGTTTGGCACAAGTTTAATCGGCGTGTCTATCGACTACGCATTCCACTACCTAACCGAACGTCTTGCGGCAGGAAATGAATGGGATAGCGAGCAAGGATTAAAGCATATTTTCATAGCTATCACACTTGGCTTAATCACCAGTTTGATCGGCTATTTGGGCATGTTAGTGGCACCGTTTCCAGGTTTGCAGCAGCTTGCGCTGTTTTCATCCATTGGTCTGATTGCTGCTTACATCACCGTGGTGGCTTGGTATCCGATACTGGCTCGTAACCCATCGCGCTCCATTTCGACTTTACCGGGACAATCACTGTTGGCGAAATGGTTAACGCTTTGGAATCAACCTCGAATAAAAGTCGGATTACCGATGTTATGTGTGGTTGCGAGTGGCTTTTTCTTGCTGCAATTGAACTACGATGACGACATTCGTCTGCTGCAAACGATGCCGAAAGATCTCAAGCAGCAAGAAACCTTGATTACGACGCTCAGTGGCATGCAATCTTCGCAGCAAATGTTGGTCGTTACCGCCGACGATGACGAAAACCTAATGAAAAAGCTGGAGTCTTTGACACCAACTTTAGAAGCGTGGAAAGCGGACAGCACCATCGAAAGCTACCAGAGCCTGAGCCGCTACTTGAGCTCGGTGGAGCGTCAGCAACAAGACTATCAATTGATTCGCGATCTTTACGCGACACAATCCAGCCCACTAGCTTCCGGACTGAGCTTAAGTAAAAAGCCTAAAATGGACGCCGACTTTATCCCTGTCACGGTTGCTCAGTACTTGCAAAACCCAGTATCAGCGCCTGTGCGTTTTCTCCATTTGGGTAAGATCAAAGGAAAATCTGCAACGGTAGTGGTGTTAAACCAATTGCAAGACTCCGCCGTTGTTAAGGCATTTGCCAAATCGCAGTCTGATGTTGTTTATCTAAACAAAGCTGAGGAAATATCCGCCCTATTTGGTGAATACCGAATCAAAATCATGGAACTATTGGCAGCCGCCAGTGCTGTGATCTTTCTGGTATTAATCAAGCGGTACGGTCTGCAACACAGTTGGCGAGTTTTACTGCCATCATTGATTGCTTGCGCCTGCGGTCTGGCAACGGCAGTCGCGATGGGAACAACATTAAACCTATTCAACTTGCTTGGCTTGGTGCTCATTCTTGGTATCGGGATCGATTACACTCTGTTCTTTGCCGAGAAAGCCCGCAGCGTGAGCACACTATTGGCGATCACCCTTTCGGCAATAACCACTGTGCTGTCATTTGGGTTGCTATCACTCAGCCAAACTCACGCGATTCACAGTTTCGGCATTACGGTGTTAAGTGGTATTTTTGTTGCTTGGCTGCTCTCTCCGATTGCGATTAAAACAGAGGAAACGACGTCATGATTTTTAACCATGCTTTTCGCTACGCGACGTTCATCACACTGAGCCTGTTTTTAAGTGCATGCAGCTTGGTCCCTCACCAATCGACGCCTCAGGTCGACATTGACGAGCACACCCAAGTTAGCTTGCCCACTCCCGCAAGCTTGGGCTATCAGTTGTCTGCCAGTCAGTTAATTACGGCTTCTTGGGCAATAGATGGTAAAACCAAATCTGAGCAACTTCCGGTACAACTGCAAGTGATCAACAACGAAGTGGTGCTGGCAGGCTTCTCATCCTGGGGGACAAGAGTACTCTCACTGTCTTACGATGGAGAACAAATTCAAACCGAAGTGCTCAACGGTTTACAAGGTTCGCTACCGCAGCCAGAACAGGTATTATTTAACCTGATGATCACGCTCTGGCCGAGTTCCGCTTGGGAAGGATCGTTAAATGAGGTAAGGTGGCGAATTATTGATAAAAATAATTCTCGCGCCATCTTTGATAGCGACGGTGAAAAGATCATTGAGATTCAATACAGCTCTTCTAACAAGTTAGAGGGTAAGATTGATTTTCATCACCTCAAACATCAGTTTTCAATTTCTATTCAAACACTGCAACATCAGATTAATTAAGAACAATTTAGAATAACAATATGCCTATTCGCTCTTCTCAACCTTTGTATATTCAGGCCTGTGGCTTCCACTCTGCCATGGGGCAAGATGACACGCTCATCCACCAGTGTTTATCGGGAGCGAAGCCATCCAACATGGTGGTTGACCAAGATATTTTAAATTCAGGCCGCCAAACAGTAATCGGTCGAATCGCACAGACGTTACCGCAATTACCACCCGCACTCAGCCAGTTTGATACGAGAAACAACCGCCTCGCACTTTCGGCTTTACAGCAAATCGAAGGCGACGTGCGTGACGCCATTGCTAAATATGGCCGTGACCGTATCGCAGTCGTGATCGGCACCAGCACATCTGGCATTTCAGATGGCGAAATCGCATTTGGCGAAAAGCTGGCAAACGGTAATTTTCCTGCCGACTACCATTACACCAAACAAGAGCTTGGTAACTGCAGCGATTTTATTGCCGCCTACTTTGATTTGAGCGGCCCACATTACTCAGTTTCAACCGCCTGTTCTTCTAGTGGCCGTGTCTTTTTAACCGCGCAGCGCCTGATTCGCTCTGGCATTGTTGATGCGGTTGTTGTGGGTGGTGTAGATACCATTTGTCGCCTCACACTAAACGGCTTTAACGGTTTAGAAGCTCTATCCGATACCCTTTGTAAGCCGTTTGACCAACATCGCAACGGCATCAATATCGGCGAAGCCGCAGCATTAATGTTGCTAAGCAAAACACCTGCGCCCGTTGCTCTTCTCGGAGCTGGCGACAGCTCAGACGCACACCATATTTCCGCACCACATCCAGAAGGGTTAGGCGCAGAAGAAGCGATGAAAAAAGCGTTGGCCAATGCAGGACTTACAGCGCAAGACATTGGTTACATCAACGCACATGGCACAGCAACGCCGTTAAACGATGCGATGGAAAGCAAAGCCATTCATCGCTGCTTTGGTGACTCCGTTCCCGTAAGCTCGACAAAGCCACTTACCGGACACACATTAGGAGCAGCAAGTGCTACGGAAGCCGCGATCGCTTGGCATATTCTCAAGTACAGCCTTGATTTGCCAATACAACACTGCGAAACCAAAGCAGACGATATCCATATATCGTTAGTTGAGACGCCAACCAAACTGGGTAACAAAGCGATTCTCAGCAACTCTTTTGCTTTTGGTGGCAATAATATTAGTCTTATTTTTGGTTACGCTCATGACTAAACTTCCTCCCATCGAACAACTTTTGCCACACGACAAACCAATGATCTTGGTTGATCGTGCTTTGGATGTTCAACAAGATACGATTCACTGTCAGGTTGATATCGCAGAACACAATCCGTTCTTCGACTCGGCCTCTCAAACTGTGCCAGCTTACGTTGGCATTGAGTTTATGGCGCAATCTGTCGCGGCGTGGTCTGGTTACCACGCATTAATGAAAGAACAAGCGCCACCGATTGGCTTTTTACTTGGTAGCCGTCGATACACGTCTGAATGCGATACGTTTTCTCGCGGACAGGTGCTCGATGTGTATGCTGAAAAAGTTATGGAAGATAACGGTATGGCGGTTTTTTCAGCCCGTATTGAGCTACAAGGAACTGTTGTAGCGACTTGCCAATTGAACGTTTATGTTCCATCAGAAGAAAAATTACAAGAAATGAAAATCAGGAGTCAACAATGACCCGACAAGTCCTCGTTACAGGTGCCAGCAAAGGCATCGGTAAAGCCATTGCCGTTCAATTAGCCAAAGATGGTTTCCAAGTCATTGTCCATTACATGGGCGATCAACAAGGCGCGCAAGACACCCTAAACACCATCGAACAGCATGGTGGTAGCGGTCGTCTTATCCAATTCGACATCAGTGACCGCGCAGATTGTCGTGAGAAGCTAGAAGCCGATATCGCCGCACACGGCGCTTACTATGGCGTCGCAAACAACGCTGGCATCACAAAAGATACCGCTTTCCCTGCGATGACCGAAGAAGAATGGGATGGCGTGATCCATACCAACCTAGATAGCTTCTACAACGTTCTTCACCCTTGTGTTATGCCTATGGTGCAAAAGCGCAAAGGCGGTCGAATTGTTACCCTTGCATCAGTATCTGGCCTGATGGGTAACCGTGGTCAAACCAACTACAGCGCAGCAAAAGCGGGCGTAATTGGTGCGACAAAATCACTCGCACTTGAACTGGCAAAACGCAAAATCACCGTTAACTGCGTTGCACCAGGACTTATCGACACAGGCATGGTAGACGAACACGTGAAAGAACACGCGATGCCGCAAATTCCTCTGCGCCGCATGGGAGAGCCAGAAGAAGTTGCTGGTTTAGTCAGTTACCTTATGTCTGACATCGCAGGCTATGTAACTCGCCAAGTCATTTCGGTAAACGGAGGCCTAGTATGAGCCGTCGAGTTGTTGTAACCGGAATGTCGGGTGTGACTGCGTTTGGTAACGATTGGCAATCTGTCGAACCAAAACTGCGTGACTGCCAGAACGCGACGCAATACATGCCTTCTTACGAACAGTATGATGGTTTGAACACCAAGCTCGCGGCACCAATTTTAGATTTTGAACTGCCAAAGCACTACAAGCGCAAGCAAGTACGCGGCATGGGGCGTGTTTCCAAATTGGCGACCGTCGCAACAGAAAACGCACTGAGCCAAGCAGGTTTGATTGGTAACGGCGTACTCACCAATGGTCAAACGGGTATCGCATACGGCTCATCAACAGGCAGTACTGACGCCATCGGCGCATTTGGTGTCATGCTGAATGAGAAAACCACGAAAGCGATCACCGCAACGACTTACGTGCAGATGATGCCGCATACCACAGCAGTGAACGTTGGTCTATTTTTCGGTTTGAAAGGCCGAGTGATCCCAACCAGCAGTGCATGTACCTCTGGCAGCCAAGCAATCGGCTACGCCTACGAAGCGATCAAACATGGCTACCAAACGGTAATGGTTGCTGGTGGCGCTGAAGAATTGTGCCCAACGGAATCCGCTGTCTTCGATACCCTTTTTGCCACCAGTCTGAAGAATGAAGACCCGAAAAGCACACCAAGACCTTATGACTCCGATCGCGATGGTTTGGTGATTGGTGAAGGTGCGGGAACACTGGTTCTGGAAGAGTACGAACACGCCGTCGCTCGTGGCGCGAAAATCTATGCAGAAATCATCGGTTTTGCCAGCAACTGTGATGCCGCACACGTCACTCAACCACAGATGGAAACCATGCAAATCTGTATGGAAATGGCTTTGCAAAACGCGGGCATTCCTGCTGAGAAGATCGACTATGTATCTGCTCACGGCACTGCCACCGACCGCGGCGATATTGCGGAAAGCAACGCAACAGCGAATGCTCTGGGCAAAGTGCCAATCAGTTCACTCAAGAGCTACTTTGGCCACACACTAGGCGCCTGTGGCGCGATTGAAGCGTGGCTAGGTTTAGAAATGATGCACACAGGTTGGTTTAACCCAACGCTCAACCTAGAAAACCTCGACGAGCAATGTGGCGATTTAGACTACATCGCTGGACAAGGTCGAGAGCTGGACGTGAAATATTTGATGAGTAACAACTTCGCCTTTGGCGGCATCAACACCTCCATCATCTTTAAAAAGATGTAATTCCCTTAATAAATGCAAAAGCGCTGGTTAACCAGCGCTTTTTTGTTGGTGGCTATCCAGATTGCTAGAAATTGCAATGGCTAGAATGCCATTCAAAAGTTGTAGATAGAGTGGCAATTACAGCCAAAAACCTAAAAACGACAAAGCCCCGACAACTCAAAGAGTTATCGGGGCTTTTGAATAAATGGCACGCCCTATTGGATTCGAACCAATGACCACATCCTTAGAAGGGACGTGCTCTATCCAGCTGAGCTAAGGGCGCGCTACAGGGACAGGATTATACGAGTTCAAACGGGTAAATCAACGGGTTTTCATAACATTCTGATCTGAATGCCTAAAAAAAGTCCATTAAAACGCTTAATGTTCAAAAACACCACAAAGCAAACGTTTGCGTATGGATGTTGATAAGAAATTCTGCGACAATGCGCCGCAGATAATCTGCCTTCTTAATTTATAAGGAAAGTCATGACTGCTCAAAATATAGACGGAACTCTCATTTCCCAAACTGTTCGATCTGAAGTGGCTGCACGTGTTAAAGCACGTGTTGAAGCTGGGCTACGTGCTCCTGGTTTAGCAGTGGTTCTAGTTGGTGAAGATCCTGCTTCTCAGGTTTATGTCGGTAGCAAACGCCGCGCATGTGAAGAAGTTGGGTTTGTTTCTAAGTCTTTTGACCTTCCTGCGTCTAGCTCAGAAGAAGAGTTACTAGCTCTGATTGATGAATTAAACAACGATGATGAAATTGACGGCATTCTAGTGCAATTACCCCTTCCTGCGGGCATAGACACAACACATGTTTTAGAGCGCATTCACCCAGAGAAGGACGTGGATGGCTTCCATCCTTACAACGTTGGTCGTCTTGCGCAGCGTATTCCAAAGCTTCGCTCTTGCACGCCAAAGGGCATCATTACCCTACTCGACCGTTACAACATTGAGCTACGTGGTAAACATGCGGTTGTGGTTGGCGCATCAAACATTGTTGGTCGTCCAATGACACTTGAGCTGCTGCTTGCGGGCTGCACAACAACAACATGTCACCGTTTTACCAAAGACCTAGAGAGTCATGTGCGTCAAGCTGACGTTGTCGTGGTTGCGGTTGGTAAGCCTAACTTCATCCCTGGTGAGTGGATTAAAAAAGGCGCAGTGGTGGTCGATGTCGGTATTAACCGTCTTGATTCAGGCAAACTAGTTGGTGACGTGGAATACGACAAAGCACGTGAAAGTGCGAGCTTTATTACTCCTGTTCCTGGTGGTGTTGGCCCAATGACCGTCGCAAGTTTAATTGAGAACACAATGCTCGCTTGCGAACAGTTCCACACAGACAAATAGCGTAAAACTTCAGATACGAAAAAGGCTCCGCAAGGAGCCTTTTTGCTAATTGTTTATATCTATTTCAATTACAGACTTAAAATCACGCCCGCAATAGAAGCGCTCATTAAGTTCGCCATGACACCAGCGATAATCGCACGGAAACCATGCTTAGAAACAAATGCACGCTTTTCTGGTACCAAAGAGCCCAACCCACCAATCAGCATCGCCATGCTTGAGATGTTTGCAAAGCCACACAAAGCAAACGTCACGATTGCTTGTGAGTGTTCACTAAGTTGAGACTTCACTTCTGCAAGCTGGATGAAAGCGACGAACTCATTCACCACAATCTTGTTACCAATCAGCGAGCCTGCTGTGGTTGCTTCTTGCCATGGTATACCCAACAACCAAGCGACTGGCGCAAACACAAAACCTAGGATGAGCTCAAAACTTAAGGGGGTCCCAATAAGATCACCTATCCAGCCTAACATGCCGTTTAGCATTGCAATGACACTAATAAACGCCAGTAACGTACCACCGACCGATACAGCAATGCGTACACCCGCCATGGCACCATCGGCTAATGCTTCTACTACGTTGGTTGCACGTGGAATTTCAACTTGGCTAATGTCGATATCTGCTGCTTTATCCGTATCTTCTGGCATTAAAATTTTTGCCATCAACAAGCCGGCAGGTGCTGACATAAATGCAGCAGCAATAAGATAGTTGAGGTCGACACCCAGTGATGCGTAACCAACCAACGTTCCGCCAGCAACTGACGCTAAACCACCTGTCATAACTGCAAAGAACTGCGAGTCAGTCATGTGTTTTAGGTAAGGCTTTACCATTAATGGTGCTTCAATGGTGCCAACAAAGATATTCGCCGTAGCAGACAAAGACTCAGCACGACCGATACCCAGCAGCTTTTGAATACCACCACCGATAAAGTTAATGATTTTTGGCATCACACCAATGTGATAAAGACCTGAGATAAGAGAGGAGAAGAAAACGATGATACCCAGAACATTGATCGCAAAGGTGAAGCCCCCTGTCGCCAAATTACCGAATAAAAACGCAATGCCCTCTTGACCATAGTTGATCAAATTCGACACAACACTGCTCACTGAATTCAGCGCATCTCGTCCTGCTGGTACATATAAAACCAACAACGCAAACAGTACCTGCAAAGCAAACGCAAACGACACTGTTCTCAGCTTTATATTTTTTCTATTTGTAGAAAGTAGCCATGCTAGGAATAGTATGGCTACGATACCAATAATTGAGTTCATAAAATGAATCCGACAGAAGGGGGATATGGAAGGCACCGGATTGTATAGCGGACTCAAAATGCTGCAAGTTGAGGATGTTAACAGTGTGAAAAGTTTAAGCGACCAATAACTGACCAACAAAATAACCAATTGAATTTATTAAAGATAAACGTTTGCTTATTTTAATTATTTCCATATGGAAAATATGTTTCTGGTTCAGGAAAAATTTTTGTGAAGTGAATCACCTTATGTGTCGTTCTACAACGTCATTGATCCTGTTATTTAGGAATAGAGATGTAAGGCGCCAAACGTTGGTCCCAATGACAAGGGTTGCCGATCTTCTGTTTGATAAAGTTAATCACTGCGGATATTTTTTTTGGCATATGCTGGCGGCTTGGGTATACCGCATAAAACGGCATCGACTGGCTGGCTTTCCAGTCAGGTAACAGCTGTATTAACTTACCCGTTCTAAACTCATCCCCCAGCAAGTAAGTGGCAAGGTAGGCAATACCCCAACCTGCAATAGCCGCATCCCGAACGGCTTCTGCCAGATCCACTGAATAGTTACCCGAGACTTTTACATTCAATTCTTGCTGATCTTTGGTAAACGCCCACCCCGTATAGTCACGCTCCCAGCTTCTGTATATGAGGCAGTTGTGAGCAGATAGGTCATCCGGTTCTGCTGGCGTGTCATGTTTCAATAAGTAATCTGGCGATGCCGCAACAACAAACTGGCAATCCGTCAAACGCTGCGCAATGTAACCTTCAGGCAAATGCTCGTTGTTGGTTACCCATAAATCGAGCCCTTCGGCTAACATATCGACCTTATAGTCAAACAGATGTACTTCCACTTGAAGTTGAGGATACAGTTCGCGTAACTCTTGAATCGCTGGAATAATGTGTAAGGTACCAAATGATTGCGACAACCCAAGACGTACCAAACCTGCTACTTCATCCCGCTGGGTTTCCATCTCTAATGTGGCGCTGCTCACCGCTTGTACCACTTGCTCACAGTGATGAAAAAAGGTTTTCCCTGCCTCAGTCGGCGTAAAGCTTCGCGTAGTGCGTTGAACAAGCTTGATACCAAGAGACGCTTCTAACTGACTCAACTGTTTGCTCACATGAGACACCGACACGCCTAAGCTCTTTGCAGCAGCTGTGAAGCTTTTGTGTTTAAGAAGAGCGGAGAAAATCACCATTTGTGCGGCACGTTCAGATAACACGCTTTACCTCGATTTGGTTATAGAAAAAACAAAGGGCTCCGAAGAGCCCTTGTATTGAAGACTGAATGCCAAATTGTTTGATGGCAGATCAGTATTTAATGCGGTCAGCCAAGTGACTCACAGCAAGTGCGAAGTAGTAAGAGCGGTTCCACTTCATCAATACGTTGTAGTTATTGTAAACCAGATACGTACGACCATTCTCGTCGTCCGGCATGATCAACCATGCTTTGATGTCTTCATCCAGTTTTGGCAACGGGCTACCGTCATATTTTGTGATACCTAATTGGCTCCACTCTTGAAGGTATTTGCCTTTTTCAGCCGTGCGCCCTTCTAGGCTGCGATCAATATTTTTAGGAACCTTAACTTGGCGACCCCAAGTATATTTATCATCCCAACCAGACTTGCTCAAATAGTTAGCGGTTGATGCAAACACGTCCGCTTCAGATTGCCATATGTCTTTTTTACCATCACCGTTGCCGTCAGCAGCAAAACGAAGGAAAGAGCTTGGCATAAACTGGCATTGACCCATCGCACCAGCCCATGAGCCTTTAAAGTTCTCTAGCTCAATATGGCCTTGATCGAGGATCTGCAGTGCCGACATGGTCTCTTTACGGAAAAACTCTTCACGACGGCCTTCAAATGCCATTGTGGATAGTGCATCAATCACTTTAAAGTTGCCGGTAAACTTACCAAAGTTACTTTCAACTCCCCAAAGTGCCACAATAAAGCGCGGGTGGACACCGTACTCATCGCCTATACGCTTTAGCTCGGTGTAATGCTCTTTGTAGAGTTGTCTGGCTTGCTTCACCTTCCATTCAGGCACCGCGCGAGGAATGTACTCATCCAATGTCAGTTTCTTTTCTGGTTGGTTTCGGTCCGCTTTTACTGCTCGGGGCTTGTACTCAACATTAGCAAAAGCAGCACTAATGACCTGCTCTGAGATACCTTTATCACGAGCTTCAGCACGCAGCTTATTCAAGTATTCATCAAAACCCTCGCTACTTGCAAAAGCCGAGGTACACATACCAACGCTAAGCATGGTAGCCAGTATCTTTTTCATATTGCCCTCCTTGAGCAAGGCAGAAATCCCAGATGAAAAACGATGACGTTATTCGCCTTTCTGCTGGGCTTTTTGTTCTTTGTACTTTTCTAATAGGTTCTCCGGCGGCGGTGGAACCTGAAGAAAGAAGCCATCATTTTGTAATGAAGCCTTCACTTTTTCGATATCAACTTGTGCCAATTTACGGCCATCAAGTTTAATCGTCATGACAGCGATAGGCTTACCGAACATCTGCATTAAGGTGTCAGGAACCTGTGAAAAATCATCCTTTTTCGGAATATAGAGATAAGTACCTTCTTTTTTCGAGCTTTTATAAATAGAACAAAGCATGACACGCCTTTTATGCTGATTTAGCCGCGTTGAGTGCGGATTAGGTTGAAAACGTCAAATTCTCGCAAACTTAATAGCAAATTTGAGATTAATTCACCTATTTGCCCACGAGAGAACTTGCTGCGTCAAAGGATGAAATATAACATGACATACCTAGTTTAAGGCAACGCTCTTTCAATAAAGGCAAGAAGTCCACGATGACCCATTCACCAGACCTTAAAGGTAGCAGTTTTACATTGTCAGTTTTACACCTTTCTGACAATGAGATCGCAAAGACTGTCGAATTTTTGCAAGAAAAAGTTTCTCAAGCACCTTCTTTTTTTGCATCCGCGCCTTTGGTAATCAATATAGCAAAAGTACAAGGCGACATTGATTTCCCTAAGCTTAAACAAGGCATCTCAGATGCTGGTTTTATTCCGGTCGGTGTAACGGGCTGTAAAGACAAGCGTGTACAAAACCTTGCTTCCGAAGCTGGCTTCGCCATTATGTCGGCGAGCAAATCACCAAGCCAAGCACCTGCCAAAATGGCACCAACGAAAGTAGTTCGTACGCCTGTCCGCTCAGGACAACAGATCTACGCAAAAGATGGTGATTTGGTGGTGCTAGCGCACGTAAGTGCTGGTGCTGAAGTCATTGCTGACGGCTCTATTCATATCCATGGCACACTTCGAGGTCGTGCGATTGCAGGAGCAAGTGGTCAGCAGGAAGCGCGTATTATTTGCCACGATTTACAAGCAGAACTGGTATCCATTGCGGGTGACTACTGGTTAAGCGATCAAATTGAAAGCGAGTACTGGCAAAAGAAAGTAATGATCAGTAAAGCCGATGAATCATTACATTTAGAAGTTCTCGCGATTTAATCTAAAAAGGAAAAAAAATGGCACGCATTATTGTAGTAACGTCTGGTAAAGGTGGCGTTGGTAAAACCACTTCAAGCGCAGCCATCGCCTCTGGTCTAGCTCTTAAGGGAAAAAAGACCGCGGTGATCGATTTTGACATCGGTTTGCGTAACCTCGATCTAATCATGGGCTGTGAGCGCCGCGTCGTGTATGACTTTGTAAACGTCATTAACGGTGAAGCGACATTAAACCAAGCGCTGATCAAAGATAAGCGCACGGACAACCTATTTATTCTTCCTGCTTCTCAAACTCGTGATAAAGACGCACTGACAAAAGATGGTGTTCAGCGCGTATTCGGCGAACTTGATGAAATGGGCTTTGATTTCATTATTTGTGATTCACCAGCAGGTATCGAGCAAGGCGCGTTAATGGCCTTGTACTATGCCGATGAAGCCATTGTCACAACGAACCCAGAAGTCTCTTCTGTACGTGACTCTGACCGCATTCTCGGTATTTTAGATTCTAAGTCACTGCGTGCAGAACAAGGGCTAGAGCCAGTAAAACAGCATCTGTTACTGACTCGCTACAACCCATCTCGCGTCACTCAAGGCGAAATGCTAAGCGTTGAAGACGTAGAGGAGATCTTACATATTCCACTACTGGGCGTGATTCCAGAAAGCCAAGCCGTGCTTAACGCGTCAAACAAAGGTGTGCCAGTCACTTTTGACGATAACACCGATGCGGGTATGGCTTATTCTGACACCGTTGATCGCTTATTAGGCAATCAGGTTGAATTTCGTTTCCTTACTGAGGAGAAGAAAGGACTCTTTAAACGACTCTTTGGAGGCTAGACATGTCATTATTAGAATTTTTCCGTCCACAGAAGAAAACTTCTGCGAATCTAGCTAAAGAGCGTTTGCAAATCATTGTCGCAGAGCGCCGCAGCCAAAATGATCCTGCGCCGTCTTACTTGCCTCAATTAAAAGAAGACATCTTGAAGGTGATCAGCAAGTACGTGGCAATTGATCCAAATATGGTTGACTTAACATTTGAGCACAAAGACGACGATATCTCAGTTCTTGAGCTGAATGTGAAGCTACCAGACGAAGAAAAGTAATCAGTTTCTCTCACCAGACGAATGCTCTAATTAGAACGAAAAAGGTTGGCATAGAGGCCAACCTTTTTCATCTTTCATTACTTTAATGCTTTGTTCATCTTGTCGCCGAGTAAATCCAAACGCCACCCTTGCATCAAATCAGGCAATACTTCTGGGTCACGATCTTTTTTCCAAACCCAACTGATCAACTGATTGATCTGCTTTTTAGAGGCAAGGAACTCCGTGGCTAAACCTGACTTCTGCGAAGCCGATTTCACCAAGTCTTTCATATTTTTGAAGACCTGCTTGTAACCCGGATAGTCCATTAAACGCTCAATTTTCGCAGGATACTCTTCAGAAGGTGTTTGCTTCGCTTGTTTAACAATCGCGGCAATCTTCGCGCCATGGCGGTTAATCGCTCGGATATCAATATCTTCTGCTTCCATCTTCTTAAAGTTCGTTAAACCAAGACGAGCGACCGTTAATAGATCACCTTCTTTGAAGATAAAGTTCAGCGCTAAATCTCGTTTGATTGCTTCACGATAACGCCACGTCGCCAATGGCTTTAAAATCGCCAGCTCAGAAGGTGTTAATTGCCAAGCGCCCTTAATATCAAGGTAGGCACTCTCTTCATTGGTTACGCGAATACGTTTCGAAACGAGTAAATCACTTTCTTGCTGTACAGCTTCCCACCAACCTGCTTGCGTCACCTTATCGAACAGCTTTTCGTATAACGGTAACAAGTAATGAACATCTGCGGCTGCATAATCTAATTGCTTTTGTGTCAGTGGACGAGCCATCCAGTCGGTACGTGATTCACTTTTGTCGAGCTCTACGCCTAAATATTCTTCCACCAGCGATGCGAAGCCTGTCGATAGACCGTGACCGAGGAAAGCCGCCATCAGCTGCGTATCTACCATAGGGAATGGTGTACAACCAAAAGCGTTTTGGAAAACTTCTAAATCTTCACCACATGCGTGCAGCACTTTTAGCACAGAAGTATCTTTTAATAGCGCTACAAACGGCGTCATATCCGTTAATTCAGTCGGATCAATCAGCGAGAGGCGATTACCATCGAAAAGCTGAATCAGACCTAACTGCGGGTAGAAAGTGCGAATACGAACGAATTCAGTATCCAGCATCACTACGTCTGCCTCTCGGGCATGAGTGCAAACCTCTTCTAGGTCTTTGTTTTTAGTAATAATTTGATAATTCACATACTTCTCGCTATAAAAAATGCCAGCAAAACGCTGGCATTCTATCATTTTTTAAATCTCTCGACTCGACGAAATCGGCTTATGCGCTTTTCTTCGCAAGTTCAGCGTCATTCTCTTCGCGTAAAACACGACGTAAGATCTTACCGACATTGGTTTTAGGTAAGTCTTCGCGGAATTCAACCAACTTCGGAACTTTGTAGCCAGTTAGGTGTTCTCGACAATGCGCGATCACTTCGTCTTTGGTCAAGCTCGGATCGCGTTTCACGACATAAATCTTCACTAATTCACCAGACACTTCATGCGGCTGACCAATAGCAGCAACTTCAAGTACTTTGCCGTGTAGTGCTACAACGTCTTCAATTTCGTTCGGGTAAACATTAAAGCCTGATACTAAGATCATGTCTTTCTTACGGTCAACGATATGCAGGAAGCCTTCGTCATCGAACTTAACGATGTCGCCAGTTGATAGCCAGCCGTCTTCGTTAATCGTATCTTTCGTTGCTTCAGGTCGTTGCCAGTAACCTTGCATAACCTGAGGACCACGAACTTGAAGTTCACCAGTTTCAGTATTCGCAAGAGCGTTGCCTTCTTCGTCCACGATACGAACTTCTGTTGATGGTACCGGCAGACCAATAGAGCCATTGTATTCAACAAGATCATGCGGATATGCCGCCACCAACGGAGAACACTCTGTTAGACCGTAACCTTCGAGCAAATAGCAACCCGTGGTCTTTTGCCATCTTTCTGCCACTGAGCGCTGCACTGCCATGCCGCCGCCAACGGCTAAACGTAGATTACTGAAATCCAACTCGTGGAAATCTTCATTGTTGACCAATGCATTAAATAAGGTATTCACGCCCGTAATCGCAGTAAACGGATGCTTTTGTAGCTCTTTCACGAACCCTGGAATATCTCTAGGGTTGGTAATAAGTAAGTTACGACCACCCATTTCGACAAACAGCAGACAGTTTACGGTAAGAGCAAATACGTGATACAGCGGTAATGCTGTTACGACTAATTCACGCCCCGGAGATAAAACCGGTCCGTACGCGCCTTTTGCCTGTAGAACGTTCGCAATCATGTTGCGATGAGTCAGAATCGCACCTTTCGCGACACCTGTCGTCCCCCCCGTATATTGCAGGAATGCAATGTCATCCCCAGACATAAACGGTTTAACGTATTGTAGACGACGACCTTTACGTAGAGCCTGACGCATTGAGATAGCACCAGGTAAATCGTACTTAGGCACCATGCCCTTAACGTACTTCACGACAAAATCGACAATCGTACCTTTCGCTCGTGGCAGCATTTGACCAAGACTGGTTAACACTACGTGTTTGACCGGTGTTTTATCGACGATTTGTTCTAGCGTATTCGCAAAGTTAGACACAATCACAATCGTCGTCGCACCTGAGTCATTCAATTGGTGTTCAAGTTCACGAGGAGTGTAAAGTGGGTTAACGTTTACGGCGATACAACCTGCACGCAAAATACCAAATAATGCTACTGGGTATTGCAGTAAGTTTGGCATCATCAGAGCAACGCGGTCACCCTTTTGCAGTTTTAACTCGTTTTGCAGATACGCTGCGAATGCGCGACTACGCTCTTCCAATTTACGGAAGGTCATAACCGAGCCCATGTTCATGAATGCTGGTTGGTCTGCATATTTTTGTACAGACTGTTCAAACATTTCTACCAAAGACTCATATTGCTCTGGATTAATGGTTTCAGGTACGTCACTTGGATAACGTGAAAGCCATGGTTTATCCACGATGTTACTCCTCGTTTATAACTGGCTAAAAAATAGCGTCCTTTTTATTTTGAAAGCTATTACAGCACAGCGAACGTGCTTGAGCACGCAACTCTCAAACACTTGTTTAAATTTTGTTAACTACACCAAGAATTCGCGTTGCGACCTCGAGTATTTGCTCTAAATGACAGTGATGACCACCCTTGACAGAAACCACTTGCGGTGGGTTCTCTCCCCAATCAGCTTGGTTAGATGGTAAATTCTGAAATCCTTGATCGCCTAATACAATCAAATGAGGACAACGTATTTGGCTGGTAATCGAGTTAGCATGCGCTTGCGCCATTCGGTAAAGCGACGCACATTTTAACTTGGCGTCATGCCGCCAATACCATTTATCTCCTCGCTGCTCTGTTCCACGCTCGACTATCGGTAGAAGCTGCTCAGCGGTTAATTGGTTGGCTTGCATGCGTAATTTTAACGCCAGATCGAAGGAGGCAATGGCTCGCTCTGGCTTGTTTTGCTGTCTTATTCGACTTAAAACGCCATCGCGAAGACGAGGCAAACTGTTAGTAGGATCCTCATGAAGAGGTCCTGCTCCCTCAATTTGCACAAGAGCTTCGACCTGCTCTGGAAACGCTGCACTATAGCAACTTGCGATTAAAGCACCAAGTGAATGCCCTACTAATATCAGTCTGTTTGGTGATAATTCGTCCAAAAACTGATACAAATCGGCAATATAGTCGTGAAAGGGGTAATAATTATCGTGAGATTTATGACTCGATAAACCGTGACCAAAATGATCGATGGCGAGGAGGTGTAAGTGAGGATTAAGTTGATTCAACTGCTCCATGAGCGCTTTAAAGCTGCCCGCATTATCTAACCACCCATGAAGAAAAACGACTGACAAGTCAGCCGTTTTCTCGTTCCCTATCTCAAGGGCTGCCATTTTGCCGGCAGGAAGCTCGAATTGACGCTCATGCATCGCAGATTATTTGACCTGTTTTATCACTTTACCGTCTTGCGGGAAATCATTACGCCACATGCGGCAGTTAATCGAGTAACATGGGTAAAAGTAGGTTGGCGAGTCATACATGCGTACACGTTCTTCAATTTTCCATAAACGGTACCCTTCCCCCTTAATTACTGGGAAGATGTAACCGTGCTCACCGATCTTTCCTTCTTCTTCCCCTGCTCCTTTGCCTACAACCGTCACCAAACGGCCTTCACTAAAGGCGACAGGCTCTAAATAGCCATCAAAATAGGCGACAAAACGCCCCGTAGGCTCTTCATCGATATCAGGTTTACCAGACTTACTGATAGGAAGGTTTACAATCTCTAGACGCGTTTTATCTTTAAAGTTATCCACTTTAGCGATGATTCCACCAAGGCGAACATCTTCACTCACTTGCCCCTGAGACTCAGCAAAAGCTTTATAGTCTGTAACGACCAATTCTGTGCTTGCATTTAGCTCCTCAGGCAACGAGCTACACGCAGACAAACCAACCGTAGCAAATAATGCGAGAAAAAACCGTCCAAAAACCTTCATAAACCACCTTTCAATATTAGTAACCCCAAGCTGGGGAGATCTCACACGTAAATATCGACACCAAGTAATTGAGCCAGTTCCTCTTTTTTAGCTCGATTCATGACATCCATGTACTGCTCCATTGCTTTACGTGCGCCCCCTTCAGGAAGGTCATATTGCACTTGAGCTCGGTGAATTTGGGACTCATCCACGTGTTTTATGGAGTGCGCCACGGCGTTAGCAACCTTTGAAGGCTGACCTACAGGCTGCTTTGTTTGTGATTTATTTACCTGCTTCTTTTGACTGGCTTTATTAGTGCGATTTGCACCGGGAATCAAAGAAGGAGGCAAGCCATTAATCGACGCCATAGCACTCCATAAAAATACAGGGCAAACGCCCTGCTTTTTGTCAGGTTAATGAAAAACGGACTATTCGCGACCAGGAAGTTTTTTCCATGTCACATTATCACGTAAATAAACAGGGCTCGAATCTTCGACCGGCACGGTATTACCCTTTTTAAATTCTTGTTCAGCAAGAATCACAATGTCTTGTGAATCAGGGTACAGAACGTCACCATGCGTCAAATTAAACGGTAGGTCTGCTAATACTTCTTGGTAAGCATCCCAACCAGTACCTGCTGTCGTCCACGTTTTGTCGTCTGCTTGTGCTTCTTCAACTAGACGTGCTGGTGGAATTACGCACTCTGCATCCATCTCTGCCCACTCACCGTTTGCTTGGCGAGTGTAACGTGCCCAGTAAACTTCACCCATACGTGCATCAATGGCCACAGCGACATCGGTCACACCATGTAAGCGATAGCTACCTTGAGCCATTGCAGCCAGCGTTGAAACGCCGATCATAGGTAAGTCAGCACCGAACGCCAAACCTTGTGCGATACCAATACCGATACGAACGCCAGTAAAGCTACCTGGACCACGTCCAAACGCTAACGCATCCAGCTCTTGTAGAGTCAGGCCAGCTTCTTTGAGTACTTCATCAACCATTGGCAGTACTTTTTTGGTGTGATCGCGTGGTGCAACCGCGCTACGTGAAATCACTTGATCATTAGCCAACAACGCAACTGAACAGTTTTCAGTCGCTGTATCGATAGCAAGAATTTTTGCGCTCATTTAACTCTCTACAACTTTCATTTATTGGGTTATGCCTCAGCACTTGCGTCTGTGACAGATTGTTCTGCTTTCAGGAATGCTTTGATTCCATCTAAGTCTCGCGTCCTTGGGATAGGTGGTAGGCTTCCGAGGAAAATACCACCATAGTCTCGCGTGACGAGGCGATTATCACAAATGATCAACGCACCGTGATCCTTCTGATCTCGAATTAATCGCCCTACTCCCTGCTTTAACGTAATCACTGCATCCGGGATTTGTACTTCAGCAAATGGTTCACCGCCACGTAATCGACAATCCTCGATACGGGCTTTGAGTAACGGATCGTCAGGGGCGGTAAACGGTAA
>NZ_JAWOTK010000030.1:0-38411 GCF_033338855.1 Vibrio sp. Vb0937
TGGTAGTTCAGTTGGTTAGAATACCGGCCTGTCACGCCGGGGGTCGCGGGTTCGAGTCCCGTCCACTCCGCCACTTAATATCGACAACCTCGCTTATGCGAGGTTTTGTCAAATCTAGAATATGAAAATTCTATAGGGGTGTAGCTCCAATTGGCAGAGCAGCGGATTCCAAATCCGCGTGTTGGGAGTTCGAATCTCTCCACCCCTGCCACATATCAGGCTCTGACTTAGGTCAGAGCCTTTTTTGTATCTGGCTTCCTCTCATTATTACGGCTTATTTCTACTCTTATCTCGTAAGTATGGCTTTCTGCTGTACTTTGGCAGCATTTAATCTACTGAACGAACGAAACTACAGTTAGCTGTAATGATCAGTGGCCCGAAATTTTAATAATAAAGGGGAATCACTATTTATATTTAGTTACACTCAACCGATCTGGATTAATGAGTAACTATGTATGGATATATCTCGTCGACGCTTTCTTCAATCATCCTTAGCAATCTCCGCGCTTACCGTTCTACCTGCATGTTCTCTATCTAGGAGCACTAATAAGCAGGGGCAATATATATACGATATCACTGCAGAGCCTTCTACTGCAGAATTGGTCCCTGGGTTTAACACAGACGTACTCGCATTTAATGGTTCGATTCCAGCGCCTACGATTCGTTGTCGCCAAGGCGAGAAAGTTATAATTCGGTTTACTAACAAGCTTTCAGAGCCGACTACAATCCACTGGCATGGCTTGCGAATCCCTATTGAAATGGATGGTGTACCTTTCTTAAGTCAGTTGCCTATCATGCCGGGTGAAACATTCGTTTATGAATTTACACCACCAGATGCGGGCACATTTTGGTATCACCCACATATGAACAGTGTGAAGCAGCTTGGTAAGGGCTTAGTCGGGCTAATTGTCGTTGAAGAGGCAGAGCCTGTTCAGTTTGATGAAGAGCATGAAGTCGTCCTCAAGCATTGGCACTTAGACAAGCAAGGACAATGGAAGAACCTTATGGTGCCGCGCTTGAGCGCTCGTATGGGGACTCCCGGAGAGTGGAGTAGCGTCAATGGTGTCCATGAGCCTGTTTATGCGCTGAAGCAGAATGCCACTACGCGATTAAGAATTGCTAATGTCGATAATACCATTACTTACCCGATCGCTATAGAAGGGGCAGAGGCTTGGGTTATTGCTATTGATGGTAATCCTGTTAAAGCGCCTTATAAGCTCACTCAGCACAAAATTGGTCCGGGAATGAGGTTAGATATCGGATTGATTGCTCCGAAGGCTGGAACACGTGTTTATGTGCGTCAAATGAAAGGACGCTTCCCATTCCCTTTGTGCGAGTTTGACGTTGTTGAGTCTGACCTGCCGAACAACCAGAAACTGCCTTTATTACCTCTCAACCCTGTGCCAGCTCTCGATTTGAAAAATGCAGAGCAAATCGATTATGTGTTTGAGTGGGAGGGCGCGATCACTCCTGCTGATCAATCGGGCAAAGCGATACCTAAGTTCTGGCTGATGAACAAACGGGCTTGGGAGGGAATGAGCAAAGATAATATTCCAGCGCCGCTTTCAACATTGGAGATGGGAAAAACCTATATCTTCAACCTAAAGAACGTCACCCAATATCATCATCCTATTCATCTTCATGGACACACATTTACGGTTCTTGAGTTAGATGGCAAAAAACTCGACGAACCGTTTCATACCGATACGGTCTTACTTGGAAAAAACGGCAGTGCGAAAGCGGCATTTGTTGCAGATAACCCAGGGCGTTGGATGTACCATTGTCATGTAATTGAACACATGAAGACGGGTTTGATGGGTTACATTGAAGTAAAGTGACTCCTGTAACTTTTAAAATCTTGATAAGTTTTAAGCGCTATACTTTGCTGAATTCTAAGATTGTATAATCACTATTGCCGTAAATTTGATTACAATGTCGCCATTAACTTTTCTGGGGGAATTATGGGACAACTATCCGTTTTGGGTTTTATTGCATTGGGTGGTGCATTTGGTGCATGTTCTCGTTACTTAATTTCTGAACTTTGTGTCATTTTATTGGGGCGTGGTTTTCCATATGGTACGTTAACCGTTAACGTTGTTGGCTCATTTATGATGGGCTTATTGATAGCAGCTTTCGATAATGAACTTTTGGCAACGGAACCTTGGCGACAAGTGATTGGCTTGGGTTTTTTAGGTGCACTAACGACGTTTTCCACCTTCTCGATGGATAATGTTTTGCTTATGCAGCAGGGCGCTTTCTTTAAGATGGGGTTGAACGTATTGTTGAATGTCGTGTTAAGTATTTCAGCGGCGTGGATTGGCTTTCAATTATTGATGCGCAGCTAGCAAAGTAGTTAAAAATTGAACAGGTCGGCTTGGTTTCACCAAGCCGTTTTTATATACTGACATCACTTGTCGGAGTGCCATAAGGCTGAGACCGTTAATTCGGGATCCGTTGAACCTGATCAGATTAGAATCTGCGAAGGGAACAAGAGAAGATATTCACACCGGAGTTTTTTCTGGTTGATCTATCAAAAGTCGAATGTTGTTACAGGCAAATATCGTAAGCTTTAACTAGCCTTAATTTGACTCCTCTTGTCGCATCTATCCGCCAAGCATTTTTATCCAATTACTTTTTATCTAGTATAACAAAGCAAGGAAAAATGCTATGTCGAGTCGCAAACAAGCGAGACTGGAAGCAAAACAGTTCATTGATACACTCTCGGTACAACCGTACCCCAATTCAAGCAAAGTCTACGTAGAAGGCTCACGTCCAGATATTCGTGTGCCAATGCGTGAAATATCACTCGCTGATAGCCTTATTGGAGGCACAAAAGAAGCGCCTATATTCGAACCTAATGAGCCAGTACGCGTTTACGATACGTCGGGTGTATACACAGATCCAGAGCACACCATAGACCTCTATAACGGCTTACCTAAGCTGAGAGAAGGGTGGATTGAAGAGCGCGCCGATACTGAGCTACTTGATGAAGTAAGCTCGGTGTACACCAAAGAACGCTTAGAAGACGAAACACTAGACGGTCTTCGTTACGGTAATCTACCACGTATTCGACGTGCCAAAGATGGCCATTGTGTGACTCAATTGCACTATGCTCGCAAAGGTATTATTACCCCAGAAATGGAATATATCGCGCTGCGTGAAAACATGGGGCGTGCCAAGTATCGCGATGAAGTGCTGAATCAACAGCATCCGGGTCAAAGCTTCGGAGCGAACCTACCAAAAGATATTACCGCCGAATTCGTGCGTAAAGAAGTCGCCGAAGGTCGCGCTATTATCCCTTCAAATATTAACCACCCAGAATCCGAACCAATGATCATTGGACGTAACTTTTTGGTCAAAGTGAACGCCAACATCGGTAACTCATCGGTCACTTCTTCGATTGAGGAAGAAGTAGAAAAGTTAGTATGGGCAACGCGTTGGGGTGGAGATACCGTAATGGATCTTTCTACTGGACGTAACATCCACGAAACTCGCGAGTGGATTCTACGTAACAGTCCGGTTCCGATCGGTACCGTGCCAATGTACCAAGCGCTTGAGAAAGTGAACGGTGTTGCGGAAAACCTTAACTGGGAAGTGATGCGCGATACCCTGATTGAGCAAGCAGAGCAGGGCGTTGACTACTTTACTATCCATGCCGGTTTACTACTTCGTTATGTGCCAATGACTGCAAAACGCATTACTGGCATCGTCTCTCGTGGTGGTTCTATCATCGCGAAATGGTGTTTAGCGCATCACCAAGAAAGCTTCTTATATACCCACTTCCGAGAGATCTGTGAAATCTGTGCTAAGTACGATGTTGCACTATCTCTTGGTGATGGTCTGCGCCCTGGCTCGGTAGCCGATGCTAACGACGAAGCGCAATTTGCAGAGCTTCGCACTCTTGGTGAGTTGACCAAGATAGCGTGGGAATACGACGTACAGGTGATAATCGAAGGTCCTGGTCATGTTCCAATGCATATGATCAAAGAGAACATGGAAGAGCAGTTAGAGCACTGTCATGAGGCTCCTTTCTATACCCTTGGTCCGCTGACGACAGACGTCGCTCCTGGTTACGACCATATTACTTCAGGCATCGGCGCTGCCATGATTGGTTGGTATGGCTGTGCAATGCTTTGCTACGTAACTCCTAAAGAGCATCTTGGCTTACCAAACAAAGAAGACGTGAAAGTAGGCATGATCACTTACAAGCTTGCTGCGCACGCCGCTGATTTAGCGAAAGGGCACCCTGGCGCTCAAGTTCGTGATAATGCGCTTTCTAAAGCTCGCTTCGAGTTCCGTTGGGAAGATCAATTTAACTTGTCGCTCGACCCAGATACTGCTCGTGCTTTCCATGATGAAACCTTGCCTCAAGAGTCCGGCAAAGTTGCTCACTTCTGTTCGATGTGTGGACCAAAGTTCTGCTCGATGAAGATCTCGCAAGAGGTACGAGAGTATGCGAAAGACACTGAGCAAGTTGCTGCGGACCAAGCTATATCGATCAAAATGCTGGATGATCCTCTTGAGGGGATGCGTCAGAAATCGCAAGAATTTAGAGAGTCAGGTTCCGAGCTATACCACCCAGCAGCACATGCCGAGGTAAGTGACTAATGAGCAAAATCCTTATTCCGTCATCATTGATTGAACTGACTGGTTTAGTTCAGCAATGTTTGTTGTTGGCGAAAGAACAGGGTTTTAGCATCGAAGACATTGAGTTGGGTGTGAGCCCAACTCAATCTATTCAGCTTGTTCGCGACCAACAGACCACACGCATAACGACAGATCTTATTAATGGTTATGACTCTGAGAATGAGAGTTCATTTGTGCTCTATTACCGCTCTGCTTTGTCGGTAGAAGCGTGTGCTAAGCAACCGTCGAAAGCGATTTATATTGGTATTGTTGATACTCAGGTATCCGATAAAAAGGAGAAAGTGCTTAAGCTTGATATCTGGCGTCACCCAATTAACAACGAAGTGAGAGCGCTTTCCGTTAAGTCCAAACTCAACGCAATGTTCGATCCTGAACATCACCTTGCTTGGATAGTAACGCTGACAGTACTCGATTTTCCTATCGAAGATGCGTTAACACTTGCTCGAGGAATGCTAACTCAACAAGCGAATGTTTCACGTGAAACACTGTTGAATGGCAACCTTAACGAGGGAAGATCTACTCAGTGGGCTGACCAATTTGATGATTTCCCCACACCTGTACTGGAGGATAACCGACTAGGTATTCAAGTTGGTTGGTCTGCACAAGGTGAGAGCGTTAGCTTTCCAACTCTAACTAAGCAAAGTCTAGGGCTCTATCCAGTCGTTGATGATGTTGCTTGGATTGAGCGTCTACTGCCACTAGGCATCAACACTATTCAACTGCGAATAAAGAACCCACAACAAGCCGATTTAGAACAACAGATCATTCGAGCAATTGAGCTAGGTCGTCAGTATCAAGCACAAGTGTTCATCAATGACTATTGGCAGTTGGCAATCAAGCATGGCGCTTATGGTGTTCACCTAGGACAAGAAGACATAGAAGAATCGAATTTGGCTCAGCTAACTAAAGCCGGCATTTGTCTTGGTCTTTCTACTCATGGTTATTATGAGCTACTGCGCATCGTACAAATTCATCCTAGTTACATCGCGCTAGGGCATATTTTCCCAACCACCACAAAACAGATGCCATCGAAACCACAAGGTTTGGTGCGCTTGTCTCTTTATCAAAAGCTGATTGATAGCATTCCTTACGGAAACACAGAGTTGGTTTTCCGTCCCGCAAAAGACAAAGCAGGTAGTGACTATGTGCTTGGCTTTCCGACGGTCGCGATTGGTGGCATTGACCAATCTAATGCTGACCAAGTTTGGCAAACAGGTGTTTCTAGCTTAGCAGTAGTGCGTGCTATTACGTTGGCAGAATCACCTCAATCGGTCATCGAGTTCTTCGCACAACTGATGAAGGAAAGACAGCTAACGTTCACTGATCAGAATAGTGAGTTGGCGGATACCAAGAGAGGCGAGCATGCTCACGGATAAGCAGTTCCTTCGCTATCAGCGCCAAGTCGCTCTGCCTGAAATTGCCGAAATTGGGCAAGAGCGTTTGAGTAAATCGCATGTGCTGATCATCGGTTGTGGTGGGTTAGGAAGTGCTGCGAGTTTGTACTTGGCATCAGCGGGTGTTGGTAAATTGGTTGTGGTTGATGATGATGAAGTTGATAGCAGTAACCTACAACGTCAGATCATTTATCGTGAACAAGACCTCCAAGTTGCGAAAACAAAAGCGACTGTAAAGCAACTTACTGAACTTAATTCTATGGTTCAAATTCGTGCCCTCAATAAGCGATTAGACAAAGCACAGCTTCAGCTTGAGGTGATGCTAGCGGATGTGGTGCTCGACTGCACCGATAACATGCCAACGCGTCAGCTAATTAACCAAGTTTGTTTCGAGCAAAATACGCCGCTCATCTCGGCGGCGGCAATTGGTTGGCAAGGGCAATTCGCTGTCTTTGATTACCAAACACCAAGTGAACAAGAAGCGCAGAGTAAAGCGTGTTACCGCTGTTTGTATCCGTTCGACGAATTACCGCAAACGCAAAAGTGCAGTGAGAGCGGTGTCGTCGGTCCGGTGGTCGGCACACTTGGTAACTACCAAGCGATAGCAGCAATTCAAAAACTGGCGACGGGAAACTTTCATGTCGAGACTGCCAAGTTGCATCTGTTTGATGGGTTGAAACTGCAATGGCAAACCATGGCGATAAGCAAAGATAAACAGTGCCAAGTGTGTGCTCAGATTTAGCTTGTGAGTAATGGGCAGAATTAAGAGAGTTGGAAGCAATGACGTTATCAGAACAACAAACAACACAAATGACCGCTGCTGACTTAGATGTGATCACTATTGTCATCAATGACCAGTCACATCAAGTTGCCAGTGAGTCGAATCTACAGCAAATCATTAGTCAATTTGCGCTGCCTGAAATGGGCTGTGTTTTTGCAATTAATAACAATGTTGTGCCACGCAGTGAGTGGGCTAGCACAGTTCTTTCACAGGGAGATAGCATCTCTTTGTTTCAAGCGATCGCAGGGGGTTAAAGTCGATGCTTAAAATTGGTGATAAACAATTCGAATCAAGACTGTTCACGGGAACAGGGAAATTTGCCAGCAGCCGATTAATGGCAGAAGCGATTCAAGTATCGGGTTCTCAACTTGCGACCATGGCGTTGAAGCGTGTGGATGTGAATGACCAACAAGACGATATTTTGCTGCCGCTAGTAAAAGCGGGGGTGAACTTATTGCCAAACACATCAGGAGCAAAGAATGCTAAAGATGCTGTGTTTGCTGCACAACTGGCGCGAGAAGCGTTGGGTACTAACTGGCTAAAACTGGAAATTCATCCAGACCCGAAGTACTTGATGCCCGATCCAATTGAGACACTTGCAGCCGCTGAACAGCTGGTTCGTGAAGGCTTCATTGTCCTTCCTTACTGTCATGCTGACCCGGTTCTGTGTAAACGATTGGAAGAGGTTGGCTGCGCTGCTGTCATGCCATTGGGTGCTCCGATTGGTTCCAACAAAGGGATAGTTTCTCACGATTTCCTAGAGATCATCATCGACCAAGCTAATGTTCCTGTCATTGTTGATGCGGGTATTGGTGCTCCTTCACATGCCGCGCGTGCGATGGAAATGGGCGCGGATGCCGTGCTAGTTAATACCGCGATTGCGACTTCGAGCGATCCCGTTGCGATGGCGAAAGCATTTAAGTTGGCGGTAGAGTCGGGGCGTATGGCTTATGAAGCCGGACTTGCAGGTAAGGTTTCTCATGCGGTTGCGTCGAGTCCACTGACGTCATTCCTAGATGAGCTTTAGTCCTAGATTGGTTTAGCTATTAAGCGAGGAAAACATGAGCTTCGTTGAACAATTTAAGCAGCTTAATTGGGATGACATTTCGATGTCTATCTATGCGAAAACGGCAAAAGACGTCGAGCGAGCATTGAATAAACCCAAGCGTGATTTGGAAGACTTTAAAGCGCTAATTTCACCAGCGGCTGAAGCGTACTTAGAGCAAATGGCGCAGCTGTCATATTCGGCAACTCGTAAGCGCTTTGGTAATACCATGTCGCTTTACATTCCATTGTACCTTTCTAACTTGTGTGCCAATGCTTGTACTTATTGTGGCTTCTCGATGGAGAATAGAATCAAGCGTCGTACCTTGAATCAGGACGAAGTGGTTGCAGAGGTCGAAGCAATCAAGCGCATGAAGTTTGATAGCGTATTGCTGGTGACTGGCGAACACGAAACCAAAGTGGGCATGAAATACTTCCGCGAAATGGTGCCGATGATTAAGAAGCGCTTTAACTATTTAGCGATGGAAGTACAGCCACTTGATCAAGACGAATACGCTGAGCTCAAGACATTGGGTTTGGATGCGGTGATGGTCTATCAAGAAACGTATCACCCTTCGACTTACGCCGAGCACCATTTGCGTGGCAATAAGATGGATTTTGAATACCGATTGGATACACCCGATCGTCTTGCAAAGGCGGGCATCGATAAGATCGGTATTGGTGCTTTAATAGGGTTGGAAGAGTGGCGAACAGATTGTTTTTATGTGGCAGCGCACTTGGACTATCTTGAGCGCACATATTGGCAGACTCGTTACTCAATTTCTTTCCCACGTTTACGTCCTTGTAAGGGCGCGCTCCAACCCAAATCAGTCATGACGGATAAACAGCTTGTGCAGTTGATCTGCGCTTATCGCTTGTTGAATCCAGAAGTGGAGTTGTCATTATCGACTCGTGAATCACCAAAGTTCAGAGACAATGCATTACCGTTAGGTATCACCAGTATGTCTGCTGCATCTAAAACTCAGCCGGGTGGTTATGCGATGGATGATGTTGAACTCGAGCAGTTTGAGATCAGTGATGAGCGAAGTGCTGGTTCTGTGGAAGATATGATTCGAGCCAAAGGCTTTGATCCTGTATGGCGAGATTGGCACTCGGCGTATTCTGGTTAATCAGCAAATAAAGACACTGGTCATCGTTATGTTTCACGTGAAACATAAGTAAAGAAAAGAGGGTTGATGCAAAACATCAACCCTCTACTTTTTTCTAGCTTCTAGCTTCTAGCTTCTAGCTTCTAGCTTCTAGCTGTGTGCTACTGGTAGCGTTGCTTGACGAAGCCACTCTTTCACATCACCTTCAACAAGTGGGCTGATCTCATCCCATACTTTCTGATGGTAATCATTCAGCCAAGCAAGTTCTGGACGAGTTAGCATATCAACGTTGATATTGCGCTTGTCGATTGGACAGCGCGTTAGCGACTCAAATGACAGAACAGGGAAGTCACCGTTAGTTGGGGTTTCAACAACAAGCTCTAGGTTCTCAATACGGATACCAAACGCATCTGCACGGTAGTAACCTGGCTCGTTGGATAGCACCATGCCTTCTGTTAGAGGCACGTCGATTTGCTTCTTCGAAATGCTCGCTGGACCTTCATGAACACTTAGGAAGTGACCAACACCGTGACCAGTACCGTGATCGTAATCGTAGCCTTCCGCCCATAGGTGCTGACGAGCTAGCGTATCGATTTGGTAACCACGTGTGCCTTTCGGGAAACGTGCACGAGCAACACCGATGTGACCTTTTAGCGCAAGAGTGAACTGTTTAATCATCTCTTGTGAAGGCTGACCGATCGCAATGGTACGCGTGATGTCTGTCGTGCCATCTAGGTACTGACCGCCTGAATCCACTAGGTAAAGTGTGTTCAGTTCTAACTTACCAGGTTCAGGTTGGTTTTCGTGATTGTAGTGACACATGGCCGCGTTGCCGCCTGCCGCTGAAATGGTATCAAAGCTAAGATCCATAAGTGTCGGGTCTTCGCTACGGAACGCTTCCAGTTTGTCTGCCAGCGTCGCTTCATCATGCAGGTTACCCGCAACGACTTCAGCATCTAACCAAGACAGGAACTTACTCATCGCTACGCCATCGCGGATATGACATGCTTTCATGCCTGCGATTTCAACTGCGTTCTTTGCTGCTTTTGGCATTAGGCATGGATCAGCTTTACTCACCACAGATGCGCCAGCGTTTTGTAGAACCAGCTTAAACCACGCGTTACTTGTCGCAGGGTCAACCAGTACATTCTTGCCAGTTAGGTTTTCTAGTCGTGCTTGCAATGCTTCTGGGTGATGAACCGTCACGCCGGCACCAACATGAGTGTCAAACTCAGCAGGTAGGCGAGCAGGATCTAGGAAGTATTCTACGCTTGAGTCTGAGTGCAGAATCGCGTGAGAAAGCAGAACTGGTAGACGTGAGACATCTAGACCACGAACGTTGAGCAACCAACAGATAGAATCAAGTGCTGTGATCACTGCGCTGTCTGCACCGGCTTTTTTCACGAGCTCTGCGATTTCTTGGCGTTTGCTTTCACTTGACTGACCAACTGCTTCTGTTGCCATTAGGCGAACATCAGAAACCACAGGAGCAGGGCGGTCGTGCCACAGTTCATCAATTGGGTTGCTATCGAGAATCTTAAGCTCAAGGGCACCTGCAAGTTTTGCTTGTGCCATGTCTAGCCAAGCAGAGTTGTGCATGCGAGGGTCGATTGCCACAGACGCGCCATTTGCAAGATGGTCTTTAATCCAATCTAGTGCAGGCTCTTCAATCAAGTGACGGTATTCGAATAGATCAGCAGGAACCTGCTTTGTTACTTGTACTGTGTAGCGACCATCAACAAAGATAGCGGCTTTGTCTTTGGTGATTACCGCAGCACCAGCAGAACCGGTAAAGCCAGTTAGCCAATGTAAACGCTCGTTGTGCGCTGGTACGTATTCACCCAAGTACTCGTCTTCATGAGGGACAAGTAGGGCATCAATATTATGTTGTGCTAGCCATTCGCGAATTGCATTCACGCGGGTTTGGGTATCGTTGTGCATCTGTGTTATTCCTTCAAATTACCGCTCCTTCATGCTCAGGTGTGGGAGCTGTTTCCATCTGCTTCATGCAGTTTACGATTCCATTGAGGTTCGCAATCACTTCAATAGAGTCGGAGTACAACTAGGCCATAGATGAGCCAAAAAGGACTACGACAGTTAAGCTACTCATTTTAGCCGCTAAGCGCAAATTGAGCGCGGTGTTTTTATCTAAGGTGATCGGTTTTTTGTGTGATCATCGTACGTAGCCAGCCTAATGCAGGGTCGTTTTCTCTGTCTCGGTGCCAGAATAAAGTGTAAGCCATAGGTGGGAATTCTAACGGTAGTGGCAGCACGACCAAATCAAGCTGTTTGGCCGCAAGTTGCACAAAATGACTTGGCGCAGTAAAGATAAAGTCGGTGTATGAACATAAACTTGCGGCACTGTTAAAGTCGGGCACAGTGACGGCAATATCGCGGTCGGCGCCAATATCTGCAAGGCGATAATCCAGCAACCAACGGTCGTTGCCATCACAACGTACTTGTACATGGCGTAGGGCGAGATAGGCTTCCAGATTCCAAGGTTGTTTTAGCGCAGGGTGGTTTTTGCGAATAATGCACATTTGGTAATCACGATAAATTTCCAACTCGCAAATGTCATCGGGTGGTTGAAGAGTCAGCTTGGCATCGTTTATATCGATATCTTTTCCAGTTAAGCCTAAATCCAGTTCGCCGCGTTGAAGCATTTTAAATGTATTATCCGACCACGGGTGTGTGCTAATTGTCACGCCAGGTGCTTGTTGAAAAATCGCCGGTAAGAAATGGGGTAGAATGAGAGGGTAGACACTCTCTACCGCTGCTATTTGAAAACGGTATTCACTGCTTTGCGGAGAAAACTCTTCGGGTTGAGTCAGCACTTCTAACTGATTTATCAACAGATCCAGTTTCGGTTTAAGAAACAATGCGCGCGGCGTAGGTGTTAATCCATGTGAGTTTCGAGTGAAAAGCGGGTCATCAAATTGAATGCGCAGTTTAGCCAGTGATTTACTTACGGCAGATTGGCTTAAGCACAATCGGTGGGCCGCACGAGTAACGTTTAACTCTTCAATCAGCACTTTAAAGCAGACCAATAGATTTAAATCGATACGAGCCAGTTTTTCGACATTCAAAGTGAATTTCCTCTGAGGAATAATGCTCATGATTATACATCATTTCCATTCATATCATCAGATGATTAAGCTTTACCCAAAGTTCTTTATCCAATTCGGAGTGTTGTGTGTCTAGCCAGTTTTCTAATAGTAAAAAACAGATGGCGTTATTGACCCTTTTGGTTCTTTTTAGTCCTTTAGCGATTGATATTTATCTACCTGCTTTACCTCTTATTGCTTCCACTTTTCAGGTCGATAATGCGCTAGCACAAGACACGATCACTTGGTTCTTATTTGCTATGGGTGTTGGTCAGCTATTCGCAGGTCCCCTAGCAGATAAACTCGGACGTCGAACTGTTGCATTGGGCGGTATCACCATTTACGCGATGAGCGCTTTATTGGCGTGGAGTGCTCAAAATATTGAGTGGATGTTGGTTTCCCGACTGCTACAAGGCTTAGGTGCGTGTGCGACATCGGTAGCAGCCTTTGCAACAGTTCGCGATATCTTTGGCCCGGAAAAAAGCGGCAAAATGATCAGCTACCTTAACGGTGCGATTTGTTTCATTCCTGCTTTAGCTCCAATTCTAGGTAGCTGGTTAACTCAGCAATTTGACTGGCGTGCTAACTTTAGCTTTATGACGGGTTTTGCTGTGGTGTCTGGATCATTGATGTTTTTCATGATGAAAGAGACTAACCCGTCAACAGAAAAGCAAGCCGTGTTTAAGCTTAGTCGGTATTGGGCAGTGCTTAGCACACCATCTTTTGTTTTCCATGCGTCATTATGCTTGATGGCGATGGCGGTTATTCTTGCTTATGTTACCTCCGCACCGTCGGTATTGATGACGGGGATGGGGCTGTCGATGAATGAATTCACTTTCTGGTTTGGTGTGAATGCGGTGATAAACATTGCGGCATGTATGCTGGCGCCTAAGTTTATGGAGCGCGTTGGAACTCACAACACCTTGGTCACCGGGATCTCAACTCTGGGTCTCGCTGGTGTGATCATGCTAGTGATGAATGGTCAGAATACCGCGCTTTCTTTCATGTTACCTATCTTTATGTCTTCTGTAGGTTTTGCATTCATTCTGGGTGCAGCGGCAGGGAAAGCGTTAGAACCGTTTGGTGATAAGGCGGGCACTGCAGCTGCACTGCTTGGATTGTTCCAAATGAGTGGCTCTGGTTTGTTGGTGGGTACACTGCAACGCTTATCTCTGGATCCGCAAACCTTGATTGCAATTCATATGTGGGTCCTATTACCTGCGTTGGTCGTTCTGTTTACAAAAGCAGGGAAGAACTGGCACTCGAGCTTTGCGAAAGCGTAAATCAGTGTAATTTAGTATTTTCCAATGTAAGTAAGGCGTGTATATTTGTCACTCAGACTTTTCCTGACACCATAACGGAACTCAAAAAGTAATGTCGTTAACCACGTATGAAATGGCTCGTATTCTAGAGCAAATGGAAGATTCACCAGAAAAGGTGATGTTTGGCAAGTTGCTTAATGAGCTGGGTAATCAAAGCTCCGAGCGTATTCGTAGTGCGGCTAAACAAGTACCTCTGCCAATTTTGCGTGATATCGTGTACCAATTTCAGCAAGTGATTGAGTCACGCAAAGATGAACAAGTCGAGCAGATGGCAAAAGACCTCGCTCAGCAAGGTATCTCAGCAGAAGAGCTACTGGCTTACTTGAATAAATAATAAAAAATCCCCGCATGATGCGGGGATTTTTTTAGCTTGTCATTTTCTTTTTCAGGATGTGGTCCAAAGACAGCGGTCCTGGCCCCCATACGATTACGATAAGAATCATCAATCCCCAAAGTTGGTGGTCATAAAAACCTTTCTCCCACAACAGTGGGTAAGAGATCACTGCGATGATGTTGAACACAAACAGCATTGCTGCCATCGGGCGGGTAATCAATCCCAGTGCCAAGAACACCGGTAGAACCAACTCCGCAGCCGTACCTAAATAAGCCGCCAATTCCCATGGCAAGATTGGCACTTGGTATTCCAGCTCAAATAAGTACAGCGTGCTATCCCAAGATGAGATTTTGATTAGTCCTGAATTGAAGAACACCCAGGCTACCCACAAGCGACAAAAGAGAAGTAGTAAAGGGACAAAGCCAGCTTGTAGGGTACTGAGTAAATCGTCGTACCGATTCACTAAGTTTTTAACCGTATCCGTCATAGAGTGCTCCTTAGATTGATTGCAATGTAAAGCCGTCAACAATATCGAGTGCCATGATGCGATTGAGATGAGCGAGTAAAACTTCAGGTATTTTGCTCAAACTCTGCTTCTGCTCTAAACATTGCAGCAGTTGGAACACATCGGCATCGAGTGCGTGACACAAGGCTTCTCCATTGGCTTGAATCGAGATGACACCTTGCTGTAATTGGTTGATATTAAGTTGTTCGAATTGCCCAGTTTGAATCGCACTAAATAGATCGAATACTGCGTAATTGGAGTCAAAGCTGCGGCAGCCCTTTTTAAGGTGTAAGACTAAAGCGGGTTGTTGCTCTTCACTCACTTCGCCAAGTAACGCAAGCGGTTTTAATTCCGCTGCATTGGATTGCTCATACTGTGCTTGACGAGCTAGGTCGATATGCCACTCGAAGCGTGCGACTTCGGGGCTGTAAGGTGCTTGTGCGATCACCTGGCTGAACTGCATGATGGTGTCTTGAAAGCCTTCGCCATAATGCACCACATTTCCTTCTTCTAATGGGTAAGAAAGAACATGCTGGCGAGCTATCTGTTCATAGCATTCTTCACCAAGCAGCGCTTCAACCATCGGGTAGGTCGCGGACAACACTTCGCTTAAGCTGACGATAAAGTTATTGCGGTAAATCTGCATGCGTTCATCAGCGGTAAACGTATCACTGGCAATATCGCAATCTTCACCGAGTGCTTGATAGTGTAGGGCTTTAGCAAACTGGTTTTGTAAGGTGGCTAGATTCATGATGCCTTCCTTGGTTCGCTTTGTTCACTTGGAAGTGTGCCTTGCAACAGTAGTTGCGATGCTTTCTGTGCTTCTCCTAATAAGACTTCTGGCGCGGGGATATCCAAATCCCATTCAATCAACGTATGACGTGGACCGTGTTTTTTTGTCCACTGTGAAAACAACTGCCAAACTTCATCGCTAACTGGGCGGCTATGGGTATCAATCCATATCTCACCTTTGTCGAGTTGTTTAATGGTAAAACCTGCCAAGTGAATCTCATCCACTTTGTCGGCTGGAATCGCATCTAGGTATGTGTCGCAATCAAAACCGTGGTTGAACGCCGAAACATAAACATTGTTTAAATCGAGCAATAAACGACAGTCAGTGCGCTTTTGCACTTCGGTAAGAAACTCCCATTCGCTGATGATCGAATGTTGAAACTTCACATAACTAGATGGGTTCTCTATCAAGATCTCGCGTTGCAAATATTCCTGCACTTCATTCACGTTACGAGTGAACACGTTGAGCGCTTCTTCCGTATACGGAAGTGGAAGCAGGTCATTAAAGTAGTGACCGCCGTTTTCACTCCAACTTAAATGGTCAGAAACAAGAATTGGGTCGATTGAGTCAATCAGTGATTTAAGTTGCGCAAGATGCTTTTGACTAACACGTTCCACCGAACCTAGCGACAAACCAATACCGTGGCAGCTAATTTGATATTGCTCGCGAAGCGTTTGTAGCTGATGGCGCTCTGTTGCATTGGGTTGGAAATAGTTTTCACTGTGGATTTCTAACCAAGACAACTCAGGCTGGGATTGGCTAAAGTAATCGAGGTGAGGGGTTCTTAATCCAACTCCAACAAGGTCGTGGAAGGTGTGGTGTTTCACGTGAAACTCCTTTTCAAATCGTGCGGGAAGAGAAGGATGCGTCTTGGCTTTGCGTTGGTTGAGCGTCAACGCATCCTCACAATAGCTAGCGATAAAAGATTATGAAGAAGAAGTGCTACCGCCAGCGAGTTTGTCACAAAGACCTTTTGGTACGACTACGAATGCGTCTTTTTGGTTATCTTCTTTAGAAGTACCAGCGCATGAGCTGCTTTTTGTTGCACAGTCGTTTTTACCTGCTTTAGAAACGCCATAGCACTTTTCTTTTTCAGCAGCGACAGCTGGAGCTGCAGTTAGCATTGTGCCACCAAGAGCTAGAAGACCAGTAACAGCAGCAGTAACAGCTAGATTCGACTTTTTCATAATAAATTCCTCTGAATGATTTCCTTTACTTTAAGTTGGCAAGATGAATCACCTGTTTTGGCGTTTTTGTTATCAACTTGCTTAACTTAAAAGATAGGAAACTGGCTAAAAAACTTTCAGAAAAATTTCTGAAGTAAATGGGTTTGCAGGGTCAAATAGGTATAACTAATTGATGTGTTGGGCAAAAAAACATCGATTTTTTTATCAAGTTTTGTCTAAACAGCACCCGGTTGTTTAGGTTATAATCGGTTTTTATGTATAAATAACCAGTAGCTCTCATCATGATGGATCCATCTCTATTACTCGACGGTTTGAACGATAAACAACGTGAAGCCGTTGCAGCACCTCTAGAAAACTTGCTCGTTCTTGCTGGCGCAGGAAGTGGTAAGACACGCGTTCTTGTTCACCGTATCGCTTGGCTGATGTCGGTCGAGCAAGCTTCTCCGTTTTCAATCATGTCGGTAACCTTTACCAATAAGGCGGCGGCAGAGATGCGTGGACGTATCGAAGAGCTAATGATGGGCAGTGCAGGCGGTATGTGGAATGGTACTTTCCACGGCATTTGTCACCGTATTCTGCGTGCACACTATCTTGATGCGAAGCTACCGGAAGATTTCCAAATCATCGACAGTGACGACCAACAGCGTCTGCTAAAGCGTTTGATCAAAGCGCAAAACCTCGATGAGAAGCAATGGCCTGCACGCCAAGTGGCATGGTGGATTAACGGTAAGAAAGACGAAGGTCTGCGTCCGTCGCACATTGATGCGTACCATGATCCAGTGACCAAGACATATCTGCAGTTGTACACCGCTTACCAAGAGGCGTGTGACCGTGCTGGTTTAGTCGATTTTGCGGAGATCTTGCTGCGCGCACATGAGCTACTGCGTGATAACAAGTTCGTTCGTGAACACTACCAAGCACGCTTTAAGCACATCTTGGTGGATGAGTTCCAAGATACCAACAACATTCAATATGCTTGGCTACGTATGATGGCGGGTCCTGAGTGTCACGTGATGATCGTAGGTGATGACGACCAGTCGATTTATGGTTGGCGTGGTGCAAAAGTCGAGAACATTGAGAAGTTTACGCTCGAATTCCCAAGCGTGAATACCATTCGTCTTGAGCAAAACTACCGTTCCACTAAGACCATTCTGGAAGCATCTAACACCCTGATTGCGAATAACACCGAGCGTATGGGTAAAGAGTTGTGGACGGATGGCGTGGTCGGTGAGCCTATCTCGGTTTACAGCGCTTACAACGAATTAGATGAAGCCCGTTTTGCGGTGAACAAAATCAAAGAGTGGCAAGACAAGGGCGGTGCTCTGAATGACGCTGCGATGCTTTACCGTAACAACGCCCAGTCGCGTGTTCTGGAAGAAGCGTTAATTCAAGCCGGTCTGCCTTATCGTATCTATGGCGGCATGCGATTCTTCGAACGTCAGGAAATCAAAGATGCCTTGAGCTACATGCGTCTGATTGCCAACCGTAACGATGATGCAGCGTTTGAACGTGTGGTGAATACGCCAACGCGTGGTTTGGGCGATAAGACGCTTGAAACCATCCGTTTTGCGGCTCGTGACCGTGGTTGCACCATGTGGGAAGCGAGTGTAGCTATGTTGGACGAGAAGGTGCTTGCTGGTCGCGCTGCTGGTGCTCTGAGCCGTTTTATCGAGCTTGTCACCGCGCTAGAAGACGACACCTTAGAGATGCCGCTGCATCACCAAACTGACCATGTAATTAAATACTCGGGCTTGTTCGCGATGTACGAGCAAGAGAAGGGCGAAAAGTCTAAGGCACGTATTGAGAACTTGGAGGAATTGGTGACCGCAACTCGCCAATTCGAGAAACCAGAAGAAGCCGAAGACATGTCACTGCTGACGGCATTCCTAACCCACGCAGCACTAGAAGCGGGCGAAGGACAAGCGGACGAATTTGAAGATGCGGTTCAGCTCATGACATTACACAGTGCGAAAGGTCTAGAGTTCCCATTGGTGTTTATGGTCGGTGTGGAAGAAGGCATGTTCCCAAGCCAAATGTCGGCAGAAGAAGCAGGGCGCTTAGAAGAAGAACGCCGTCTGTGTTACGTAGGCATGACCCGTGCAATGCAGAAACTGTACATCACTTATGCTGAAATGCGTCGTTTGTACGGTCAGGATAAATACCATAAACCGTCTCGCTTTATCCGTGAACTGCCAGAAACTTGTTTAGATGAAGTACGAATGAAGGCGCAAGTTAGCCGTCCTTCAAGCAGTGGTCGATTTAGCCAAACTGTTGTGAAAGAGAGCTTTAATGAAACCGGCTTTACGCTAGGTTCTCGTGTGATGCATCCAAAGTTTGGTGAAGGCACCATCATCAACTTCGAAGGCAGTGGTCCACAAAGCCGTGTACAGATTGCCTTTAACGGTGAAGGCATCAAATGGTTGGTAACTGCTTACGCACGACTAGAGAAACTGTAAGGCTTGACCAAAACTCATACCAATCGTAGTAAATAACTGGTCATTCTAGCTTGTTAAAATACTCGATAACTGCGTTGCAATTTTTGATTGTAGAATAACTACTTATCGAAAAATTGCGCCTTGTTCTCAAGCATTTTCCCTACGCTATTTCTGATCACTTATTTACTGTGATTGGTATCATCAACTTAAGAGCTGCTTCGGCGGCTCTTTTTGTTTGTGTGGTTTTGGCGTCGATAAAGCAGTAAAAAAATGGAATTCGAAAGCGCGATTTAACGGTGCAGATGAGAAAAACTTTAGGCAAAGAAAAACCCCGAGGGCTTGCGCCCATCGGGGTTATAGTCTTACTCGCAGCAATCCAGCTACTAAGAGTGCTCCATGCATCTAATCCATGATAGTGTGCTGAATCCGTCAGCTTAATCCTTACGTCGCCTTCCTAGCGGTGTCCTTAATGACCTTATCCTGGTCTGCTAACTATCCTCGTTAGCTATCATCACTTGTTCCCTGAGCGGTGTCCCTGACATCATCCTGATGTTCAAATCCTTGCCTCGTCCAGAGGTGTCCATTTCCCGTCCTTAGTAGCAACCATCCTAGTCACTATTGATTCCGTTCAATGTCCAATTTTGCAATCCATGCCCGACTATTCATCCTGAATAACCGTTTCTTCTTCCTGAAGTTCACCAAGTCCGTGGTGTTTCCTGTTCCGTGTCAGCATCCTTCCGACAGGTTTAATATTACGTGTTTAACGATTTCCAACAACGGGCTAATCTCACATTTTTTCACTCTCTTAGCGTTCAAAAAAGACACATGAGTATCAAATTCAATGGCTTATGCTCTTTGCTGTACGGTTTTACCATTAAAAAAGAGAGGTTTGCTCAACCCTTTGTGAGAGATCTCGCACAAGGGGTCGAGCGAAAGACTCTTACTGCCCGATAGCGGCACCTTCACGTCTTGGATCCGCAGCGCCTTCAAGACCGTCTTTTGTTATTCGTATCGCATGCAGACCAGAGTTCAAATCCCGAACATCGGTTTTAAAGCCCATCTTCTCCAGAGCAGGCTGTAAGCCCTCTGCGGCGGTACCTTGCTCAATATCTAAGGTGCCAAAACGGTTCAGCAATCGTGGCTGATTAATCGCGCTTTGGATGTCCATATCCCATTGCGTGTGGGCGATAATGGCTTGTGCGACGTAACCAATAATGCGGCTGCCACCCGGTGAGCCAATTGCCATGTAAGGTTTGTCATCCTTCATCATAATGGTTGGTGCCATGGATGAACGTGGGCGTTTTCCCGGTTCTAAGCGGTTCGCGATTGGCACACCATCTTGATGCGTGCGGAAAGAGAAATCGGTCAGTTCGTTATTGAGCAAGAAGCCGCGTACCATCAAGCGTGAGCCAAAGGCGTTCTCGATGGTTGTTGTCATTGAAACCACATTGCCTTGCTTATCGACGATATTGAAATGGCTGGTGGAAGGCAGCTCGATCGATTGGTCCATGCTTAAGTTCATGGCGTGCGACCAAGGAGGATTACCGGCTTCAGCCTTACTCAAGGCTTTACCGACTTGAATGAGCTCAGCACGTTGTTTGAGATAATCTTTATCAAGCAAGCCTTCGGTTGGCATTGGCACATAATCTTGGTCAGCCATGTATTTACCACGATCCGCGAACGCAAGGCGCGATGCATCGGCGATCACTTGCCATGATTTCGCGCTTTCGGCTCCCCAACCTTTAAGATCGTATTGCTCGGTGATCGCGAGAATCTGTCCAACCGTCAATGCGCCAGAGCTAGGTGGTCCCATGCCGCAGATATCATAGCTTTGATAAGCCGCACAAACCGGCTCACGTTGCTTGATTTGGAACGCATCAAAGTCAGGTTGTGCCAATACGCCAGGATTGCCCGGTGCATTCTGTACGGTCTTGATGATGTCTGTAGCGATATCGCCTTGATAGAAAGCTTTTGCCCCTTGCTCTGCAATTGCCGTCAGAGTTTGCGCGTATTCAGGGTTCTTCAACAACGTGCCTTCGGTTTTTGGTGAGCCGTCTGGATTGAAGAAGTAAGCCTTAGTCGCAGGGAAGCGTGATAGGCGCTTAGTATCTTTCTCAATCAGACTCGCGAGGCGAGGACTGACTTCGAAACCTTGCTCAGCCAAGGTAATCACGGGTTGGATGATCTTCTTCCATTCCAACTTGCCGTATTTCTGGTGCGTGTCCCACAGCAGTTTCACTGTACCAGGAGTGGCAACGGAGCGCCCGCCGACAACCGCATCGTAAAATTGCAGTGGTTGTCCTTTGTCATCTAGGAAGAGTTTCGGCGTCGCGGCGAGCGGTGCGGTTTCGCGTCCATCATACGTAGTTAGTTTTTGTTTCTCACTGTCCCAATACACTAAGAAGGCGCCACCACCAATACCTGATGATTGCGGTTCTACCAAGCCCAGCATCAGCTGCACGGCAACCATAGCATCAATAGCATTACCACCTTGGGCAATAACATCCGCACCAGCTTGGGTTGCAATTGGGTTAGCAGCGGTAACCATATAATCTTTCGCTTTGATCAATTGTTTTTGCTCGAAGCCAGTGCTGTGCTCCGGCGCAACCGCATCTGCTGCTTGGTTAGCAAAGACTGAGGTAGATAAGATTAGTGGGGAAGTAAGAAAAAGACCCGTGGTCACGAGTCGGTTGAACGTCCAATGCATGATGACTCTCCATGTTGCCAGTTTTGTGCTTTGAGCTTGGCAGTTATGGAGAGTCACGTCGAGTCAGCAGTCTTAGAAATGTCGATTGTGCTACGCTTTTAAATCAGTACTTTATCCGATAAAAGTATTGATAGTTTGGTATAGAATACTGCCGCCCACTAGAGTAAATACCACGCCGCATAGACCGTCGATGTAGATACCCGCTTGTTGCAATTTACGCTGTAAGCGCTGTGTCGACAGCATCCATGCAAGGCTAGAGAACCAGAATAGCGACAAGCCAAACAGGATGACCAGTGCAATACCTTTGCCAGTAATCGACATACCTGCTGGGACTAAACTCGACATCAAACTGACAAAGAACACCAGGGCTTTTGGGTTAAGAATGTTGGTCGCAAACCCTTTAGCAAACGCTTGACGCTTATTGCTGATCACTAGGTTATTTTGCTTCTTAGGTTGATCCGTCAGTGGGTTTTGGATCATCGAGATCACGGCACGCAATGCGCCAATTCCTAAGTAGAGCAGGTAACTACCACCGAGCAGTTGTACCACGGAATACAGCACTGGGTGCTGGTGGACGACAAAACTCACACCTGTCAGGCTGAACAAAGAGTGCAGCAAAATACCGACGGACAATCCCAACGCAATGTACAAGCCAGTTTGACGACCATGACGCGTCGCATTTTGTACGACCAGCGCAAAGTCCGGACCTGGACTCATTAGGGCAATAAAGTGAATGCTGGCGAGTGTCAGCAATATGGTGGATTCATTCATAACACATCTCAAATTTAACCAATGCGGCTATTGTCGTGGTAAGTCACTTGTGGCGCTTGTAAAAAACTGACAGCTTTCTCGGTAAATGAAATTAACGAGTCACTTGAGAAGGGGAAACGCCGTAGGTCTGCTTAAACGCTTTGCTGAAATGCGCTTGATCGTAGAAACCGATTTGATGGGCGACGTCGGTACCACATTGACCAGCTTGCAGTAACTTCATGCCTTGTTCAAGGCGCAGGCGTGCGAACCATGCGTAAGGCGTCATGCCTGTTTGCGCTTTAAAGTGGCGCTGGAACTGAGTGGGGCTCAGTTGACACAGTTCTGATAGCGAATCCAAACGCACCACTTGGTCAAGGTTAGCCATTAGATAATCTTTTAACGTCCCAAGCGATTGGTTTCCTAGCGGCACCACTTTTTGTCGCTCAAGCGATCCGTAGCGATCAAAAAGTTGGTTAAATCCTTCAAAAGGAAGGCAATCTTTGGTGAGTTGGCTGAGGTTTTCACGACGAAGTAGCCCGTGTAAGTTACTAAGTTGTGAAAATATCTGGGGATCCGAGATGATCAGCTCGTTGAAGTGTATTATTTGACCGTTTTGCTTAAGATCGGCTAGATCGCTCAATAGGTGAGGTTCGATCGCAAACACATTTACTTCGTAGCCACTCTCGAGCTTAGATTGCCCGTCGTGCAGCTCATCCGGCGGCATAATCACAATTTGCCCGTGACCAACTTGGTGGTTGTTACCTTGATATTGGAACTTCTGCGCACCATGCGTGATCAGGCCGAGATGAAAATCCAGATGGTAATGCCTTTGAAAAGCAAATTTCTGGTATTTCGCCTCTATTAGACTTAAGTTGTCATGGTCGGTTGCGTAGTACTGAATATGTTCCATTAAACAAAAAAAGCTTGGTCACATTATGACCAAGCTTATCTGGCAATTTCTAACTTGTCTTGTAAAAAACGATCACTGTGGCTGAACGATTCGGCGTGAGCGACGGTTATTACGTAATCCATCAAAGCTAAACACGACTAGAGCTCCCCAAATAAAGACGAAAGTGATCGCTTTATCCATGGTAAAGGGTTCGCCATACATCAATACTGCAAGTAAAAACATTAAGCTTGGGCCTATATATTGGAAAAAGCCCAAAGTCGATAATTTGAGTCTTGTTGCTGCACCCGTAAAGCACAGCAGTGGCAGGGTTGTTATAACCCCAGCCGCGATCAACAAACTATTTAACGTAAGTGGATTCGTAAGCATATTTGAGGTTGGTGTATCGGCAATAAAAAGCAAATAAACAGCGGCCACTGGCAGTAGAAGTAATGTCTCGATAAACAAGCCAGTTTTTGCATCGACACTGACTTTCTTTCTTAATAAGCCATAAAAGCCGAAGCTCATTGCTAACGCCATCGCAACAACAGGTACGGAGCCAAATACAATCAGTTGAACGAGTACGCCACAACCTGCCAATACAACCGCGAACCACTGTAATTTACGCAGTCGCTCACCAAGGAAGACCATCCCGAGTAAGACGTTGATCAGTGGGTTAATGTAATAACCTAAGCTGGCGTCGAGCATATGATTCGAGTTTACCGCCCAAATGAAAATCAACCAATTGCCGCCAATTAACATGGAACTTGCGATCAGGTAAGCGATTTTCTTTTTGTCTTTCGCGATGTGGTAAGCCGAGCGCCAGTGACGGCCAAAATGGAGGAGTGCAGCAAGCAAAAAGAAAGACCATATCACTCGGTGGCTGAGAATTTCCAAAGGAGATACTTGTGCGATGGACTTAAAGTACATCGGCGCAATGCCCCACATGGTATACGCGCCAATCGCTAGCAAGATGCCTTGCCGCGCGCGTTGTTGTTCGTCTTCTGGTGTCATGAAGTGTCACCTAATTGTGTGTTTTATAGAGCAGAAAATCAGTATACGAGTCGTGATGCGAAACACCTAACAATTTGCGGTTTTATTCACCATGAAACCCCATTACAATGTGCCCTCACTTTGTGTGCCAGTGGTATGCATAAGCACCTCTTTTTTAAGACCCAATCTGAGACTTTTCATGACCTCTACCTTGTTAGCCGAACAATCAGACTCGCCTGTAACGCCTCAACGTGTGTTGGAGGATGTGTTTGGTTACCAAGAGTTCCGTGATGGTCAGCAGTTGGTGATTGATGCCGCGGTAGAAGGTCGCGACAGCTTAGTTATCCTGCCTACTGGTGGCGGTAAGTCGCTGTGCTATCAAATTCCTGCTTTGGTTCGCTCTGGTATTACTTTGGTGATTTCTCCGCTTATCTCGCTGATGAAAGACCAAGTGGACCAGCTTAAAGCCAACGGTGTAGCGGCTGAATGCATTAACTCGACCATGCCTCGTGAAGAGCTGCTCAGCGTGTATAACCGCATGCACACTGGTCATCTTAAGTTGGTGTACGTCTCGCCAGAACGCGTATTAATGCGTGACTTCATTGAACGTTTGGAAAACCTGCCGTTATCGATGATTGCCGTTGATGAAGCGCACTGTATTTCCCAGTGGGGACACGACTTCCGTCCAGAATATGCCGCGCTTGGTCAACTTAAGCAGCAGTTTTCCCATGTGCCATTTATGGCGCTGACGGCGACCGCAGATGACGCAACGCGCCGAGATATTCTTGAACGTCTGCAACTGAATAATCCAGAGGTTTACCTAGGCAGCTTCGACCGTCCTAACATTCGCTACAACTTAGTTGAGAAGCACAAGCCGGTTTCGCAAATCGTTCGTTATCTTGAAACCCAAAAGGGGAATTGCGGCATCATCTATTGTGGTAGCCGGAAGAAAGTTGAGATGGTGACCGAGAAGCTGTGCAACAACCACATTCGTGCTGCTGGTTATCACGCAGGTATGGATGCTGATGAGCGCGCTTACGTTCAAGAAGCTTTCCAACGTGATGACATCCAAATTGTAGTGGCTACCGTCGCATTCGGTATGGGTATCAACAAACCAAACGTGCGCTTTGTGGTTCACTTTGATATCCCGCGTAATATCGAGTCCTACTATCAGGAAACCGGTCGTGCAGGGCGTGATGGTTTGCCTGCGGAAGCGATGATGTTGTATGACCCAGCGGACATCAGTTGGCTGCGTCGTATGTTAGACGAGAAAGATGACGGTCCACAGAAGCAGGTGGAAACCCACAAACTGAATGCGATGAGTGCCTTTGCTGAGGCGCAGACTTGTCGTCGTCAGGTGCTACTGAATTACTTTGGTGAGTATCGTGAGAAGCCATGTGGCAACTGCGATATTTGCTTAGATCCACCGAAACACTTTGATGCCACGGAAGAAGCGCGTAAGGCGTTGTCTTGTGTGTACCGTGTTAATCAGAGCTTTGGTATGGGCTACGTGGTAGAAGTGCTACGTGGCATGCAAAACATTCGTGTGCGTGAAAATGGGCACGATAAGATTTCTACCTACGCGATAGGGCGCGATCATAGCCACGATTACTGGGTGAGTATCTTCCGTCAGTTAATCCACAAAGGGCTGTTGTTCCAAAACATCACGCGTAACTCAACGCTGCAACTTACCGAAGAAGCGCGTCCGCTGCTACGTGGCGACGTGACTCTAGAGTTAGCGGTTCCGCGTTTAGACACCGCAGCACGTGCGGCGAAGTCAGATAAACTGACCAGCAAGAACTACGACAAAAAGCTGTTTGCTAAGTTACGCAAGTTGCGTAAGTCGATTGCTGATGAAGATGGTTTGCCACCATACGTGGTCTTCAGTGACGCGACTTTGATTGATATGGCTGAAATTCTGCCAACGTCTTACGGCGAAATGCTGGCAGTCAGCGGTGTTGGTCAGCGCAAACTAGAGAAGTACGCCGACCCATTCCTTGATTTGATTCAAGAACACATTACTCACCACGGATAAGGAACCAAGATGCAAAAGGAATTTGGCTTAGCGGACTACATGGCACAAGAAGGGCGCTTAATCATTACCGCGCCGAGCTTTGACCTTGATAGCTTTCCTGCCTTAGGTGAGCGTTTAGTCGGCTTGCTTTCCGCTACTGTGGTGGAAAAGCAATGGGATGCGGACATTCACTCTTGGCTGATCGACTTTGAAGGTTGCCGACTGTTTATGAAAGCAGAGCATTACAGCGAAGCGATTTGGTTTGAAGCGTTAGCGATTGAAGAGAGCAGGGAAGAGTTGGATTATCTCGCAGGATTGTTTCAACGCGGCTTCTAAAAATAGAACTTTCTTGAAAGGGTGTTTCACATGAAACACCCTTTTTTATGCTCAAACGTTTGCGTAAAACAGACGACTTGCGGCGAAAAGTGGTTAATGTATAATCGCCCACCGCTTCGCTCAGAAAGAGCCAAGCCAGTTTATTTTTCATTTTACATTGTTGGTAAGAGCCACTTTATTCAGTGACTCGATTTGGGTTCCCTCACCCCCAAACCAAACTAAAAAGGTATCGCATGAGTAACTTTACCCCTGCGCAGCAGCGCAACGCCCTTATCTATCTGGTTCTATTCCACCTAGTCATTATTGCATCTAGCAATTACCTAGTTCAGCTACCGTTTACTATTTTCGGTTTCCATACCACTTGGGGCGCATTCACTTTCCCATTTATATTCCTAGCGACTGACTTAACTGTGCGTATTTTCGGTGCTCAGTTGGCGCGTAAGATCATCTTCTTAGTGATGTTGCCTGCTTTGGCAGTGTCTTACTTCTTATCGGTGGTGTTCTTCGAAGGTCAATTCCAAGGTTTTGGTCACCTAGGGGAATTTAACTTATTCGTTGCTCGTATCGCGATTGCTAGCTTCATGGCGTACCTACTTGGTCAGATCATGGATGTGCACGTGTTCAACCGCCTACGTCAAATGAAGCAATGGTGGGTGGCACCAACGTGTTCAACGCTTTTCGGTAATGCACTTGATACCATCGCTTTCTTCGCCATTGCGTTCTATCAAAGCCCAGATCCATTTATGGCAGAGCATTGGACGGAAATCGCGCTGGTGGATTACGGCTTCAAACTGATTATCAGTCTTGGTTTGTTCGTTCCGATGTACGGCGTATTACTGAATTACCTAATTAAGAAGCTGACTGAGGTGAACCCTGACTTTAAGGTGACGACAAGCGTTCAGTCTTAATATCAGTGGGAACCCCGAAAGCCGCTTGCTCAAATCAAGCGGCTTTTTTGTGCCTGTTTACTTGGGTTTAGAGCGTTTTGTACAGCGTGGGGAGTAATTAGATCATGGGTGTCCAAAAGCTCCCTGAGCTGTACGAAGGTAAAAATGAGCAGTAAAAAAGGTCCCGAGTGAGACCTTTTAATCGAAGGTACGGCACGTAGAGGAAGCTCGCTGGTGAAATGGCTAACAGAGCATCTTCTCAATCAAAATGGCTTTTTGCGCATCGAAGGCGCCAAGTTGCAGGCCGTTATCCCAGCTGATGCTTTGATTGAACATCGCCAACATCAAACCGACACTGCGTTGATTGGCGTCCTGCCAGCAATCAGACTCGCTGTACTCTCCATCATTTATCGCGTTGCCATTAACGAGAATGGGCTCGAAACGCCATTTTTCTCCGACACGGTAGTAGCCTTTGCTGGTTAAGGTCTGGTTGGATTGAATCGTTAGATTGTGCTCGATGCCCGGTTCACCTGTTAGTTCAAATACAAACCTTAGCTGGTGGTCGTCACATTGCAGCTCAACGATCAGTTGGCCGTTTTCCTCAACCAGTGTTGATTGAGAGTAGTCTCCGAAGCAATGCAGCAACCAAGAAATAGGGTGGCTAGCTGTCTCAAGAAACCACTCTTTGAGCGTGAAGGTGCCTGGTAGATTAACTTGGGTGACTAGATTGACCACACAAGGTTGGGTTTGCGAGGCGAGCCACTTCTCTATCGTCTTGGCGGTCTCTAGCTGAGCAAAGGCGTAATTAACCAATAGGTTGGAGTTCGGTTGCTGCCAGTGAGTGATGTCGGAATTCAATCCCACCAATGGCTTTTCACAAATTAGCTTGGTTGAACCTAACTTCTTAATTATCTCTGCATGAGTATGCGCAGGTGTCGCGATGGTCACGACATCAAGTTGCTTGAGTGCGCTGATGTTCGTTTCTGCCTTTGGGATTGCTTCTTCACTGCACGCTTGCTGAAGCGGTTCTATTTGGTTGGCGCATAACGTTGTGACCGATACACCATTGTTTCGATAGTGGGGAATGTGCGTGCGTCCCCAGTTGATTCCTATGATGCCGGCTTGCTGGATTTGCTCTGATTTGTTGAAACGTTCACTCAATGGCGGCAAGGCAATTCGTTCATCGGTTAGACGTTGGTCATGGTGATAGTCATTGCTTGGCAGCACTTGCCATGGCTTGTTGTAATGCTGTTTGAGTGCACAAACGAGTTCGTAGAAATTCCACTTATCCTTTAAGTTGCTATCAAGATGGTATAAACCGGCTTCGTTCCGCTCAATAAGCTGCAAAAAGGCGAGTGCAGTATCGTCCATATGAGAAGTCGCGGGATACCAAGCTGTGCTAGCGGTAATAACGCCGTACTCTTCATGTTGGCGGTCGAGATGCGCCAACATGTTATTGCCTTCTGCTTGGTGATGGAGCTGCCAACCAATTCGAGCAACCATCGCATCTGGATTTGCTTGCCAGATTGCATCTTCACAACGAACTTTGTATTTGCCGTAATCATCTTGGGTGTTTCTTTCTTCAAAGATGCCATAAGGCCCGTTTTTTGTGGCATCAAATACCATTGCTGTGCTGACAAAGAGGTAAGGAATATTATGGCGTTTGCAGTGCTCACCAAGCCACGCTGCCCACGCTTCACTCCCCATCGCCATATGGCACACCGCATCAATGTGGTGCTGCTGCCAAAATTGCTCACTTTGCTGTAGATCATCCGGCGGGATTTGATGGTGATTCCATTCCAATACATTCCAGCCGCGAAGTTGGAACTGATGAGCAACTATAGGGGCGAGAGTGCCAGTTAAGCCAGTCATTAAAACGGTTTTCATTATGGTGCATCTTGGTTGGCTAAATCGTGTTTATCAATAAAGCATGGCTGTTTTTCGATGTAGAGCGGAGAAGCTGAGATTTTTGCTGGGCAGCACGTTTTGTAGGGGAAATAGAAGCAAAAAAGCCCAAGCGAACGCCTGGGCTTTAGTATTGTAAGGCAGTGATATTCGCTTATTTTGCTACGATATTTAATGGCCAGCCGATGTCTGTCTGACGGTTGGATTCAATTTCCAACTCAGCCGCAGTCAGTGGGTTTTTCTCTAGCCATTGCGCATCAATGTGTAACGTTAGATTGTCGCCTTCAACCGTTAGAGTCACATTTGGCTCTAGATCAGGATTGCGACGATGGCTGAGCAGAACCGCAAGACGCAACAATCTCAATACTCGTTTTGCACTCGAGCCTGATAATGCATGCTGCTCAGGTAAAGAAGTGAGTTGTTCGCGATAGCGACGAGCCACTTCACCAATAAAGAACTTCTGCGCGCGCGTGTAACCAGGCAGATCCAAATTCTGCAGCAAGTAAGCACTATGCTCTCCGCCTTTTTTGAAATCGATAGTTAAGCCAATTTCATGCAGTTTTGCGGCGGTCTCGAGTAATATCTTGCCCTGAGGCTCTGTAATCCACTCATCGCCTCCAGCTTGCTGTAAAAGCGTGTGTGCCAGACTAGCGACTTGTTCACCGTATTGGTGATCGAGCTGATAACGATTTTGTACGCTAGCGATAGTGCGGGCACGAATGTCTTCTTGACGAAGCTCTTCAACCATCTCATACACTAAGCCTTCGCGTAGTGCGCCGCCAGCCAGTGTCATAGCATCGATTTCAAGCAATTCAAAAACGGCAATCAAAATAGAGAGGCCACTAGGGAACACTAATGCACGCTCAAGTGTTAAGCCTTCAATATCGAGCTCTTCTAAATGGTCGGCCAACATGGCTTGCTTCTGTAGACGCTTGAGTTTGGAGTGAGTGATTACTTCGTCCATGCCTTGCGCCAGCATTATCTCTTGCAATGCCTGAACAGTGCCTGATGCACCAACACACACATCCCAACCAATTTCTGTATAACGTTCTAAAATCGGCTGGATGGTCTGTTTCGCTCCTTCAATTGCCGCGTCAAAGTTACGAGCATTCAATTGGCGATCTTTAAAGAAGTTTTCAAGCCAAGTCACGCAGCCCATTTTTAAGCTGGTCAGTGCTTTGGCTTCGAAACCTTCACCGATAATCAGTTCGGTACTTGCTCCACCGATATCGACTACAAGGCGACGACCACTACCGCCAGAGGTGTGAGCGACACCTTTATAGATAGTGGCAGCTTCTTCTTCACCAGTAATCACTTCGATAGGCTGGCCTAGAATTTGGTTAGCCTTTTCTAAAAACACATCTACATTGGTCGCGGTACGTAATGTTGCAGTACCGACGATGCGAATGTTTTGCTTAGGAATGTCCTGCAAGCGTTCCGCAAATAGACTTAAGCAGTCCCATCCTCGCTGCATAGCTTCCATACTAAGAGAATTATGTTCATCTAAGCCCGCTGCTAGACGAACTTTGCGCTTAATTTTAGCCATTGTTTGAACGCTGCCATCGATGTGACGCACAACGAGCATGTGAAAACTGTTCGACCCGAGGTCGATGGCGGCATATAGCGGTGATGATCCTGCTTGACTCATAAACGAACTCAGTTTCCTATTACGATTGTTTTGGTGCCGATTGACGCGGTTGGCGTGGACGACGTCCCTGCGGCTTACGGTTACCAGAACCAGAACGGGTACCGCCAGTATTCGTGCGGCGCTGTTGGTTGCGTGGTGCACGCATACGAATCGGAGCCGGTAGATCTTGAATCAGTGCCGACGAATCGTACTCTGAAACTGGGATTGTGTGCTCAATGTATTCTTCGATTGCTGGTAGGTTAACCGCGTACTCTTCACAAGCAAAACTGATCGAATGACCGCTCGCACCAGCGCGACCAGTACGGCCAATACGGTGAACATAATCTTCACAGTCGTCAGGAAGGTCGTAGTTGAAAACGTGCGTTACCTGAGGAATATGCAGGCCACGCGCTGCAACGTCAGTTGCAACTAAGATGTCGACATCACCTTTGGTGAATTGCTCAAGAATCTTCTCACGCTTCTTCTGCGGTACATCGCCAGTAAGAAGGCCTACACGGTGTCCATCGGCAGCCAAATGTCCCCAAACCGATTCACACTTATGCTTGGTATTGGCAAAAATGATAGCGCGATCTGGCCACTCTTCTTCAATTAGTGTTTGAAGCAGCGCCATTTTGTCTTCATTCGAAGGATAGAAAAGCTCTTCCTGGATACGGTGGCCAGTTTTTTGTTCTGGTTCGACAACGACATGCTCAGGAGTATTCATGTGTTCGAATGCCAGTTCTTGAACGCGGTAAGACAGCGTTGCTGAGAACAGCATGTTCAAACGCTCTTTTGGCTCAGGCATACGACGGAACAAGAAGCGAATGTCTTTAATAAAGCCAAGATCGAACATGCGGTCGGCTTCGTCCAGAACAACAGCTTGAATGTTGTTGAGGTTAAATACGCGCTGTTTGTAGAAATCGATGATACGGCCTGTTGTTCCGATCAGAATATCTACGCCGTCTTGCAGTTTCGCAAGTTGCTTGTCGTAGCTTTCACCACCGTAAGCTAGAGCGGTTTTTAGACCTGTGCTTTCAGTTAATGATTCTGCATCATTGTAAATCTGAATAGCGAGCTCACGTGTAGGCGCCATAATAATTGCGCGTGGCTGTGTAGGCTTACGACCTTCATGTTCCTGAGTCGTCAGAAGGTGGTTGAACGTAGCAGTAAGAAACGCGAGCGTTTTACCAGTACCCGTTTGGGCCTGGCCTGCGATGTCTTGGCCGGTGAGCAGGACCGGCAACGCCAAGGCTTGGATAGGGGTACAAAATTCGAACCCTTTTTTGTCCAATCCTTCAATAACTTGGGGCTTTAAGCCCAAATCGGCGAACTTTTGCTCTGTGATATGCGTCTTTTTCATGGCTATAGAATATCAGCTAAAGCTTGCAATACGAAAGTAAATACATTCCAATAGGGCATCTAATTACTGGTTATCATCCAACCAGTTTCGAAAAACACATTGGAGTGGAAGATGAGTGATAAGATTTTGCAGCTAACTGATGACGGTTTTGAAAACGATGTAATCAACGCTGCAGGCCCGGTTCTAGTGGATTTTTGGGCAGAATGGTGTGGTCCTTGTAAAATGATCGCTCCTATTTTGGACGAAATCGCAGACGAGTACGAAGGCAAACTCACTATCGGTAAACTAAACATCGACCATAACGCAGGTACACCACCTAAGTTTGGTATTCGCGGCATTCCAACGCTATTACTATTTAAAGATGGTAACGTAGCGGCAACGAAAGTAGGTGCTCTGTCTAAAACTCAACTAAAAGAGTTCCTAGACGCAAACTTATAATCACCAAGTGATTACAGATAAAACCGTGCAAAGTTACAATGCACGGTTTTGTTTTTCTAACTCTGGACTAGAATACTAATTAGTGCTAACTTATCGCGCGTTAATTGAACAAATTTCTCTTCTTGGTCGATCCTGAGACCAAATCCATCTTAACTAGAAAACAGATCTTATTTTGACTAAACAAGAATCCACCACCATGAACCTTACCGAACTGAAGAACAGACCTGTGTCTGACCTTGTAAAACTGGGCGAAAGCTTAGGATTAGAGAACCTAGCTCGCTTAAGAAAACAAGACATCATCTTCGCGATTTTAAAAGCGCACGCGAAAGGCGGCGAAGACATCTTTGGCGATGGGGTTCTGGAAATTCTGCAAGACGGCTTTGGTTTCCTACGCAGTGCAGATAGTTCATACCTTGCGGGTCCGGACGATATCTACGTATCACCAAGTCAGATTCGTCGCTTTAACCTACGTACTGGTGACTCTATCGCTGGTAAAATTCGTCCACCAAAAGACGGTGAACGTTACTTTGCCCTTCTAAAAGTCAATACCGTTAACGACGATAAACCAGACAACGCCCGTAACAAGATCCTATTTGAAAACCTTACCCCTCTACATGCGAATGAGCGCATGGTGATGGAGCGTGGTAACGGTTCAACAGAAGACATTACAGCACGTGTTTTAGACTTGGCATCGCCAATCGGTAAAGGTCAACGTGGTCTGATTGTTGCTCCGCCTAAAGCGGGTAAAACAATGCTTCTGCAAAACATCGCGCAAAGCATCGCGTACAACCACCCAGAGTGTGAGTTGATGGTTCTTCTTATCGACGAACGTCCAGAAGAAGTAACCGAGATGCAACGCCTAGTTAAAGGTGAAGTGGTTGCGTCGACTTTCGATGAGCCAGCATCTCGTCACGTACAAGTAGCGGAAATGGTGATCGAGAAAGCAAAACGTCTTGTTGAACATAAGAAAGACGTGGTTATCTTGCTTGACTCTATCACTCGCCTAGCTCGTGCTTACAACACCGTAGTGCCTTCATCAGGTAAAGTACTAACAGGTGGTGTGGATGCAAACGCATTACATCGTCCTAAGCGTTTCTTCGGTGCTGCACGTAACGTAGAAGAAGGCGGCAGCCTAACTATCATTGCAACGGCACTAGTAGATACTGGTTCTAAAATGGATGAAGTTATCTACGAAGAGTTCAAGGGTACAGGTAACATGGAACTGCACTTGAACCGTAAGATTGCTGAGAAGCGTGTATTCCCTGCGATTGACTTTAACCGCTCAGGTACACGTCGTGAAGAGCTACTGACGAAGACTGACGAACTACAGAAGATGTGGATTCTGCGTAAGATCGTTCACCCAATGGGCGAAATCGACGCAATGGAGTTCCTAATCGATAAGCTAGCGATGACGAAGACCAACGATGAGTTCTTCGATGCGATGCGTCGTCAATAGTCTCAGATAAGTTATTCTGCGAAAAGCCACCGTATATCGGTGGCTTTTTTATTGCTTTCTCCCGATAGAAGTATCAGAATGAAGGAAATGTTATCGGGAGGTTAACATGCAACAAGGAATGTTGTCGTCATTACTCCTGAGCTTGTCACTTATCACTCTACCTGCGACATTATCTGCCAAGGAAATGCATGAGTCTGTAGTAGAACAGTGGCTTCAGGATACTCAAATACAGACTAAAGTCTCTGAACTGCTTGATTACGCTGTCAGAGATGAAGTCGACTCGCTTAAATTTGCCCTTGATCGACTTGCTTTGCCTCAACAAGAGGTGGTGCGCTTTCAATTGTTGGAAAAGCTTGAAAAGCAAGATGTGATTCTCACGCCTCGAATGGCTCTGTTTGTTGAGTCCCAGATCCGTATGACCCCGACTTATCAAGTGTTAGAGCGAGGTGATGGGTATGAATTTAGTGTACCCGCTTTTAACTTTCCCGTTATTGCGAGTCGCTTGATTAAGCGTTGGAAACAAGACCAAAGTACCTTGGACTTTGTCTTACAAGCTGAACGAAGAGAGCTTAACTTAAAGCAATGGCTTACAGGGCCATCTCAACAAGCTCAAGCGCGTGAAGCGCTTTTGATTCGAGAGTTAGACAGTTTATCACCCAACGCGCTTGCTGCATTAACGGCCCAGTTAACCAAAGCAAATGTGACCAGTTGGTTACCCTCGACGGCCGTGATAGTCAGGTTGGCACAAGTTAGTCAGGATGAGGAAGTGTACAACTTACTCTGGCGGATGAAAGCCGATTACAACAGCCAGTCCGAGCTTGAGCGTTTAGCTGCGGTTGGAGACGTTTTTTCCATTCAGCAATTGATGAATGCCACAGTTAACCCATCACTCAAGCCAGAAGCTATTAGTCTACTTACAAAATCTAACCCTCTATCTCCGCAAGTAAAGCAGTTTCTAGTTAGAAAAATGGCGTTATCAGAAGAAGCAACCATGGTTGCTCGAGAGCTTGCTCAACAAGGGCATCAAACCTGGTTGGAAGAGTTAGTATCTTCGAACCATCAGATAAAGACTCGGCAGATTGAACAAGTATTAAAGTAATCTGGCTCACATACCCACACAAAATAGGAGGATCTTAGCGTCCTCCTATTTGTTATACTGCGGACAGTTTAATCAGCCAGCATGAAGGCCTATGAGTTTTAAGGATTTACGCGAATTTATCGACCACCTAGAACAGAAAGGTCGACTTAAACGCATCACTCACCCTGTCGATCCCGCTTATGAAATGACAGAAATCAGCGACCGCACCTTGCGTGCTGGTGGACCTGCGCTGTTGTTTGAGAACCCAATCGGCTACGACGTACCTGTTTTGACTAACCTGTTTGGTACACCAGAGCGTGTCGCAATCGGTATGGGACGTGAAGATGTTAAAGAATTAAGAGAAGTCGGTAAGCTGCTGGCTTATTTAAAAGAACCTGAGCCACCAAAAGGCTTCAAAGACGCTTTAGAAAAACTGCCAGTGTTCAAACAAGTATTGAACATGCCGGCTAAGCGTTTACGTAAAGCACCATGCCAAGACATTGTTTGGCAAGGTGATGAAGTCGACTTGGATAAAATTCCGGTAATGAGCTGCTGGGCAGAAGATGTAGCGCCGCTGCTTACTTGGGGCTTAACCGTAACCAAAGGTCCAAATAAGAAACGTCAGAACCTAGGCATTTACCGTCAGCAGAAAATTGCCAAGAACAAAATCATCATGCGTTGGTTAGCCCATCGTGGTGGTGCGCTTGATCTGCGCGATTGGATGGAAACCAACCCAGGTAAACCTTTCCCAGTTTCGGTCGCGTTTGGTGCAGACCCAGCAACCATTCTTGGCGCAGTAACACCAGTGCCAGATACGCTATCGGAATACGCATTTGCAGGTTTGCTACGTGGAAGCAAAACGGAAGTCGTGAAGTCAGTCAGCAACGATTTGGAAGTGCCAGCGAGCGCGGAAATCGTGATGGAAGGTTATATCGACCCGAACGAGTTTGCTGATGAGGGTCCTTACGGTGACCATACTGGCTACTATAACGAAAAAGAAAAGCACCACGTATTTGCTATTACGCACATTACTATGCGTAAAGACCCTATTTATCACAGCACCTACACAGGTCGTCCGCCAGATGAACCAGCTGTATTGGGTGTGGCATTAAACGAAGTGTTTGTGCCGATTCTGCAAAAGCAATTCCCAGAGATTGAAGACTTCTATCTACCGCCAGAAGGTTGTTCGTACCGAATGGCCGTCGTCACCATGAAGAAGCAGTACCCAGGACATGCCAAGCGCGTAATGATGGGCGTGTGGTCTTTCTTACGTCAATTCATGTATACCAAGTTTGTTATTGTGTGCGATGAATCGGTAAACGCACGAGATTGGAATGATGTCGTGAAAGCCATGTCAGAGCATATGGATCCTGTACGTGATACCTTGATGATAGATAACACGCCAATCGACTCGCTCGACTTTGCTTCACCAGTGGTTGGGCTTGGCTCCAAAATGGGCTTGGATGCGACCATTAAATGGGATGCCGAGCTGGCGACGCGAACCGAGGTCACTGAGCGAGACAGCAAAGCGATTACCGAAGCAGAACTAAATGAGTTGAAACAGCAACGCCCTGAGATTGTTGACGTCTATCTTCCAGTTACAGCAAACGACCAATTTGCTGTCGTGACTATGAAGAAAGACCAAGCTGGTCAATCCCAAGAATTGATGGAACATCTATGGGGCTTCTTTGCTCAGTACACGGATAACAAATTCATCATTTTGTGCGACGATGACGTTAATGCACGAGATTGGAATGACATCATTTGGGCGGTGACAACTCGAATGGACCCAGATAGAGACACGATTCAAGTGCTTGGTAAGACTGAGAGTTCATCCAAATTAGGACTGGATGCGACCAACAAGTTCGAATCTGAAGTCACGCGCGAGTGGGGTACGCCTATCAAAAAAGATCCTAAACTTGTGGCTAAAGTCGATGAGATTTGGGACCAGTTAGGTATTCTATGAGTCATCAAGTCCACCTTCTACCAATGGACGTTACATTCCAAGTAAAAGAAGGGGAGACGGTGTTAGAAGCTGCGCTCAACAACAATATTCGCTTCCCACACCGTTGCCAAGTTGGCGCTTGCGCCATGTGCATGTGTAAAAAGCTAACGGGCGAGGTGAGCTATCACCTCGAACCGATGCTAACCGAAAAAGAGCAACAGCAAGGTTGGATATTCCCTTGCCAAGCCTATACAGAAAGTAATTTAGTGCTTACTTTTGACGAGTAAGCGAGAGGAACACCATGACCATCCAATGTAAAGTAAAGTCTATTCAGCCGTTAGCTTGTAATACTTACCAAATCCTTCTTCATCCAGAATCACCAGTGCCTTTTAAAGCGGGTCAGTACCTAATGGTGGTGATGGGTGAAAAAGACAAACGTCCTTTCTCTATCGCAAGCAGCCCTTGTCGTCATGAAGGTGAACTTGAACTGCACATCGGTGCGGCGGAACACAACGCTTATGCACAAGAAGTTGTCGAAGCAATGCAAGCGGCGCTTGAAACTGATGGTCAGATTGAAATTGATGCGCCACATGGCGATGCTTGGGTTCAAGAAGAAAGCGAGCGCCCATTATTATTAATTGCTGGTGGTACAGGCTTCAGTTACGTTCGCTCGATTCTGGATCACTGCGTAGCGCAGAATAAAACCAATCCTATCTATTTATATTGGGGGGCGCGCGATAACTGCCAGCTTTATGCTAAAGACGAACTGGTCGAGATCGCCGATAAGTTTGCTAACGTTCACTTTGTGCCAGTAGTAGAAGAAGCACCTGCAGACTGGCAAGGTAAAGTTGGTAACGTGCTACAAGCAGTAGCCGAAGATTTCGAAAGCTTAGAAAACTACGATATCTATATTGCAGGTCGTTTTGAAATGGCTGGCGCAGCACGTGAACAGTTCACTCAGAATAAGAAAGCGAAGAGCGAACGTATGTTCGCAGACGCGTACGCATTCATTTAAATACGGCTTTTGATACAGAAAAAGAGGGTTTTTTACCCTCTTTTGTGCTTTTTTGATGAAATAGTCATCGAACAGTCAGTTTTTTCCATTTTTTTTCAAAAAAGGGTTGCGAACGGATCTGAGTTCCCTATAATGCGCATCCACCGACACGGCAGACGCGATAAGGCTTCAGCAGGGTCGGAGAGGTGAAAGCTTCTACGAAAAATAAAATTGAAAAAGTGTTTGACACTGTCAATTAAATCGCTAGAATGCACCTCCGCTTTGAGAGAAAAGCTTCTCGCAAAGCAAGCTCTTTAACAATATAGACCTATCAATCTGTGTGGGCACTCGTTGATGATAATCCAATTAGATACCTCGGT
>NZ_JAWOTK010000031.1:0-36935 GCF_033338855.1 Vibrio sp. Vb0937
AGCAACGAAGCGCCAGTGGCCGTGATTGATGTTGATAATAAAGACATGACGGTTGGGCAGCGAGTCACGTTGTCTGCGTTAAATAGTACGGATGCTGATGGTGATGTGTTGAGTTATAAATGGGAGCAGTTGGCTGGCACTTCAGTTTCTCTTGGCAATGCAACCAGTGTTAGCACAAGCTTTACGGTGCCTCAAGGTGCAAAAGCGGGTGAGGTTCTGACATTCCGTTTAACCGTGACTGATCCTAGTAATGAAACGTCAAGTGCTACCGTCGATTTAACCATGAAAAACGCAGCGCCACTTACGCTTGCAGATACGGCGACCGTTGCCGTTGGTGAAAGTATTCTGATTGATGCAGCGAGCAATGATTCGGATGTGAACGGCGATAAACTGGTTGTAGAAAGCGTACAGAACGTAACGGGTGTGGGAAGTGCGAGTGTAGAGAATGGCAAAATCCGTTTTCAAGCACCGGATAGCCCTACTGACGGCATCAAGCTGCAATATACGGTTTCAGATGGTCATGGTGCCACTGCTACGGGGGAAGTTATCGTGACGGTTGTTGCTTCTTTGAAGACAACGACATTCAAGAACTCTGAAGGTAGCGGCAGTGTTTCTTATTGGGCTTTGATGTTACTTGCAACATTAGGCTGGCGACGTCGCGTCTAAAACGGTATGGAATTGCTGTATAAGCCACTCACATTGAGTGGCTTATTTTTTATCTGATTTATTTTGGTTTCGTTCTCATTATCTTATGAGATGTGTTTCTCATTATTTTTAAAGCGATTTTTCTACTCTGCGGTTACCCTAGGGGCCGATTTTTATGAACTAAGGATGTTATATGTCTACCGAGGGCTTTTCTGTTTCGGAAATATGCCGAGAAGCGGCAGTGATGGTCAGAAGGAATCTACTCGCAATTGTTATTGCTTGTATTCCGTTGATTATTGTGCACTCAATTTTTGCTTTTATGTATCCTGAAATGACGGGGCAAGATCAAGCGAACGTTCAAGAAGGCAATGTCTCAGGATTTTATTTCGTCACAATTATTTTGTACCCACTTGTTGCCGCTATGGCGGCTGTGCGTGTGCATCGAATTTATTTAGCCGGCGATTACATGCACTCTGCGTTGGATGTATTTCGTTTGTCAGCTCGAGAATTCCGTTTCATAGGCTGGTGGATACTGTTTGGACTGATGATGATGCTCGTTATTGGTATCCCGATCTTTGTGTTGTCGTTTATCTACATTGCAGAAAGTGGTGAAGCCGACTTTGTTGCTATGGCTATTATCACAACGATTGCAAGCATTCCTGGCTATTGGGTAATGGCGCGATGGTCATTTGTGTTGCCAGCGACTGCAATGGATCATCAGCCGCGCAGTTTGCGTCGTTCGTGGAACCAGAGCAGACCATACAACAAACAAGTATTCATTTTGATGGGACTAATTCCATTGGGTGCGGGCTTGCTCAGTCAGCTGATCTTTAGCCACTTTACGAATCTCTTTATGTTGAGCCTCGTCGGTGTGGCCTATGGTATTTTTGGCGCGTACCAGCTGGCATTGTTATCGTTGAGCTATAAAACGGTAGTGGATATCGAACGCGCTCGTTTTGATACGCCATCACAGCCACCAAAAACGGGTGAAGAATTTTCCGCTTAACCCTTTGATCGTTTTTACATGCTACCTCCGTTTAGGAGACGGTCTGCGGCAGGTTGATACCTTCCTGCCGCCTTCGCGTTATTCACGCAAAATACCCATGCCCATTTCATGGCTGAATGACAGGGACATTCACACGTATACTCACAACAGTACTTCTTTTTATTAAGGAACCCTACATGTCCATTTGGCAACGGGTCAATTTCACCCATCGCTTTAGTCAATTACCGTCAGCGTTCTATACGTTGGTCGAGCCACAACCCTTGGACAACACTCGCTGGGTCGCTTGGAATGGTGAGTTTGCACAGCAGTTTGGTTTACCAGAAGAGCAAAACGATGAGTTATTGGCGGTTTTTTCTGGGCTAAGTGAATTCGAACAATTTCGTCCTCTTGCGATGAAATATGCAGGCCATCAGTTTGGCGTTTACAACCCAGATTTGGGCGATGGACGTGGATTATTGTTGGCAGAAATTGAGCATCAGGATGGTACTTGGTTTGATCTTCACCTCAAAGGTGCAGGGCTAACGCCTTACTCGCGAATGGGAGATGGGCGAGCGGTATTACGCTCAACTATCCGTGAGTACTTGTGCAGTGAAGCCATGGCGGGCCTTGGGGTTCCCACGACACGTGCTCTCGGTATGATGGTCAGTGATACACCTGTTTATCGAGAAAAAACGGAATCGGGCGCTTTGTTACTTCGAATGGCTGAAACCCATGTTCGATTCGGTCACTTTGAGCATTTCTTTTACACCAACCAGTTAGCAGAGCAGAAGCTGTTGGCGGATAAGGTGATTGAGTGGCACTTTGCTGATTGTGCATCGGTGGAGAAACCATATGCCGCGATGTTTGACGCCATCGTGACTAAAACAGCCGAGATGATCGCATATTGGCAAGCTTTTGGTTTTGCGCATGGTGTGATGAATACCGATAACATGTCAATTCTTGGGCAAACTTTTGATTATGGTCCGTTTGGCTTTCTTGATGATTATGAGCCGGGATACATTTGTAATCATTCAGACTACCAGGGTCGTTACGCATTTGATCAACAGCCTAGAATTGCGCTTTGGAACCTATCAGCACTGGCGCATGCGCTATCGCCACTCGTTGAACGAGAAGATTTAGAATCGTCGTTGAGTCAATTTGAAGTTCATTTAAGCCAGCAGTTCAGCCGCCTCATGCGTGAGAAGCTGGGCTTAAAAACCAAGATAGCGGAAGACGGGCGTTTGTTTGAAGCTATGTTTGAGCTTCTTCACCAGAACAAAACGGACTACACTCGCTTCTTCAGAACACTTTCAAACCTTGATAATGCGCCTTCCCAAGCCGTAATCGATTTATTTCTCGACCGAGAAGCAGCGCGAGCTTGGCTTGATCTGTATTTAGCTCGGTGTGAACTAGAGGTTGATGAACTAGGGGGGCTGATTTCAACCGAACAGCGTTGCAAACAGATGCGTCAAGCCAATCCCAAATACATCTTGCGTAACTACTTGGCTCAGTTGGCGATTGATAAAGCGGAAGAAGGGGACTTTAGCGAATTACACCGATTGGCCGAACTGTTAAAACGCCCATTTGATGAGCAACCCGAGTTTGATGATTATGCGAAATTGCCGCCGGAATGGGGGAAGAAAATGGAGATAAGCTGTTCTTCATAAATGGGTCATTTCCCACCCATTTGTATCTTTTTCTTGGGTGGAATTCACTCGTTACACTTCTGATTCATGTTAATGGGCTTTGTTAATTTATTGAAATACATATAAATTTTAACATGGTCCATTAATTGCTCTTTGTTGAACATCCGTACCCATCGCCTAACACCTAGTTACTCATGGACGGGATGGGATGTGATTCAACAAGGAGAATAATAATGTTTAAGCCTCTAACTCTACTATCTGTCTCTGCACTTGCTGTTACCAGTTTTAATGCTGCCGCAAATTGTGACCCGGGTGAAACGGTCATCAAGTTTAGCCATGTAACGAACGCGGACAAACACCCTAAAGGCATCGCGGCTTCGTTACTTGAAAAACGCGTCAACGAAGAGATGAACGGTAAAGTCTGTATGCAGGTGTTTCCTAACTCAACACTTTATGATGATGACAAAGTGTTGGAAGCGCTACTGAATGGTGATGTTCAACTCGCTGCTCCTTCTCTTTCTAAGTTTGAGAAATTCACCAAGAAGTACCGCCTTTTCGATCTTCCTTTCTTGTTCGATGATGTCGACGCGGTTGACCGTTTCCAAAACTCGGAAGCGGGTGAAAAGCTGAAAAATTCAATGAAACGTCGTGGCCTACAAGGCATTGCGTTTTGGCATAACGGCATGAAGCAAATGTCAGCCAACAAGCCGCTCATTTCTCCAACTGATGCTGAAGGACTTAAGTTCCGTGTTCAAGCCTCTGATGTACTCGTTGCTCAGTTTGAGCAGCTAGGTGCTAACCCACAAAAAATGTCGTTCAAAGAAGTTTACGGCGGCTTGCAAACTAAGGTTATTGATGGTCAAGAAAATACTTGGTCAAACATTTACGGCAAAAAATTCTTCGAAGTTCAAGATGGCATTACGGAAACGAACCACGGAATTCTGGATTACTTAGTTGTGACGTCAAACGACTTCTGGAAAAACCTACCAGATGATCAGCGCGAGCAGTTAAATACCATTATTCAAGAGGTAACTGCGCAGCGTAATGCTGAGTCAACCAAAGTAAACCTTGCGAATAAGAACAATATCATCGAAGCAGGTGGTGTGGTTCGTACTCTAACGCCAGAACAGCGCCAAGAATGGGTCACTGCACTTCAACCAGTATGGAAGAAGTTCGAAAAAGACATTGGTTCTGACCTAATCGAAGCCGCTTTGGCGTCTAACCAAAAATAATAACACCTAGCACATTTAGCCCTCTCAAACTGAGGGGGCTCTTTCCCCCTACAGACGACGTGATGTAATTATGGAACAGACTTTTTTTGCCAAGGCTGGACGAATCACTGATGCCATTGAAGAGACTTTGATTGCTTTCTTCTTGGGTGCCATGACCTTGCTGACCTTTGCCAATGTCATCTTTCGTTATGTCTTTAACGACAATATTCTTTGGGCGCTTGAGCTCACCGTTTTCATGTTCGCATGGATGGTGTTGGTTGGCGCATCTTATGGTGTGAAAAAACACTTTCATATTGGTGTCGATGTCATTATTAACATCGTTCCGGAAGGTAAACGAAAAGCCCTGGCGCTTTTTGCAGCAATGTGTTGCTTAGCCTTCTCTATTTTGCTGTTAATTGGCGCTTGGAACTACTGGTATCCGTTCGCTACCGACCGAGCGTGGTATGAAACGGACGATATTCCGATGCCTGAAATACTCCAGTTCATGGCCGACTGGTTAAATGAGGGAGAGCGTTATGAAAAGCTGCCACGTTTTATTCCTTACTTCGCTTTGCCACTTGGAATGGCGCTACTAACGTTTAGATTTGTTCAAGTCACGTGGCAAATCGCTACTGGCAAGCTCGATCGCTTGATTGCAGGACATGAAGCGGAGGAAGAGCTCGAATCTCTTAAAGCTGAGATGAGTGACGCTGAAGACGTAATGGCTCCAAAGGCCTCGCAAGACGCTAAAAACAAGGAGCAATAAGCCATGGATATCTTATTTCTATTTTTGATGGTAATTGGTTTTATGCTGGTTGGCGTGCCAATTGCTATTTCGCTGGGCCTTTCCAGTGTTCTTTTCCTTTTAATGCATTCGGATGCCTCTTTAGCGTCAGTCGCTCAAACGCTGTTTAATGCATTCGCGGGCCACTACACGCTATTGGCTATTCCATTCTTTATATTGGCTTCAAGCTTTATGTCGACGGGTGGCGTAGCAAAGCGGATCATTCGTTTCGCCATTGCCATTGTAGGGTGGTTCCGCGGCGGTTTGGCGATGGCTTCGGTTGTAGCGTGTATGATGTTTGCCGCGTTGTCAGGTTCCTCACCTGCAACGGTTGTTGCCATAGGTAGTATTGTTATCGCAGGTATGATCAAAAACGGTTACTCAAAAGAGTTTGCCTCTGGGGTAATTTGTAACGCAGGTACGCTAGGGATTTTGATCCCACCTTCGATTGTGATGGTGGTGTATGCAGCCGCAACGGATGTGTCAGTTGGACGTATGTTCCTTGGTGGTGTGATTCCCGGTTTGCTGGCGGGTGTCATGTTGATGATTGCGATTTACATTGCCGCGAGAATCAAGAACCTTCCAAAACAACCTTTTGTCGGTTGGAAAGAAACCTTTGATGCTGCCAAGGATGCAAGCTGGGGCTTGTTGTTGGTCGTCATCATTCTTGGTGGTATCTATGGCGGTATCTTTACGCCGACAGAAGCCGCTGCGGTTGCTGCTGTGTACTCATTCTTTATTGCTAACTTTGTATACAAAGACATGGGGCCATTTGCAGACAAGAAAAACACTAAACCTGCGCTCGTTAAAATCTTCCAAACCTTTGTTCATAAAGACACGAAACACACCCTGTATGAAGCGGGCAAACTCACCATCATGCTGCTGTTCATCATTGCTAATGCCTTAATTTTGAAGCATGTTTTAACGGAAGAACGCATCCCGCAAATGATCACCGAGTCGATGCTCTCGGCTGGTCTCGGACCCATCACTTTCTTGATTGTGGTGAACGTCTTGTTGTTGATTGGTGGTCAGTTCATGGAGCCATCAGGCTTGTTGATCATTGTTGCGCCGCTCGTGTTCCCAATTGCGATTGCATTAGGCATAGACCCAATTCATTTGGGCATAATGATGGTGGTGAATATGGAGATAGGAATGATAACGCCGCCCGTGGGTCTTAACTTATTTGTGACCGCTGGTGTTGCCAAAATGTCGATGATGAACGTAGTGAAGGCAGCATTACCTTGGGTTGGAGTGATGTTCTTATTCCTAATTATCGTCACATATGTACCATGGGTATCGACTTGGTTGCCTACTACCTTGATGGGGCCGGAGATCATTACCAAGTAATGGAAGCCAGAAAGTAGAAAGAGGTGTGAGAATTCACACCTCTTCGTCTATTGACTTGTAACAAGTTTTGCGCGGGTCTGAATTAATTCGACGTTCATAGTGTCGCCACCTCTTTTTATTTTTACGACGCTCTTCACCGAATCTTCTCTCTTCTTGATAGCAACCGTCTACGAGCACAGTATCTGTAACAATCGGTATTCTCACTTTTTCGTTCATATCTGTAACAACCATGATAAACCTGTTGTTAAAAATTATGATTCAAGTTGAATATAATGCCAGTTATCTGAACGTGTTTTATTTGTAAAGGTCTTTATTTATTTGGTAGCGCTGCATCTTGTCGTAAAGGGTTTTTCTTGGCACATTCAATTGGCACATTGTCTGTTTAATACTACCGTTGTTTTCTAATAAAGCGCCTTCAATGGCTGCTCTCTCAAACTCCGCCACTTGCTCTGCAAGGCTTGAGGAAGACTTAGCAACTGGGTTCGATTCTCCCAACTGAATTAACTTACCCAATAGTACAAAACGTTCTGCAGCATTTCTGAGTTCTCGAACATTACCAGGCCAGTCATGGCTCATCAGTTGCGCTAGATCTTGGGGTGACAAACTAGGTGAGCTTTTGCCATAACGTGAAGCTGCTACCAACAGAAAGTGGTGAAAGAGGGCGGGAATGTCTTCTTTTCGTTCGCGTAGTGGCGGGAGATCCAAGGTCACGACATTGAGCCGATAATAGAGGTCCTGACGGAAAGTACCTTCTTCAGCTGCGTGTTTTAAATCGACCTTTGTTGCGGCAATCACTCGAATATCTAAAGGCAATAATTCATTTGAACCGACACGCTCAATCACGCGCTCTTGTAATACCCTCAATAAACGAATTTGGGCTTGGATAGGCATCGACTCGATCTCATCCAAGAAAAGTGTGCCGCCTTGTGCAAACTCAAATTTACCGATACGACGGCTTTCGGCGCCAGTGAATGCGCCTTTTTCATGGCCGTAGAGTTCACTCTCAATTAAGTTCTCTGGAACCGCTCCACAATTTACGGCGACAAAGTTTTGGTTCCGGCGAGAGCTTTGCTCATGTAAAGAACGAGCGATTAACTCTTTCCCTGTACCGGTTTCACCAAACAATAAAATATCGGCGTCGGTATCGGCGATTTGGGTGATGGTCTCTCGTAATATTTGGATGCTAGAGGTTTCACCAATAACTCGTGGACCAAGGGTTTTACTGGCTTTAAGTGACAGGCGCAGTTTTTCATTTTCATTGGTTAGTTTGCGCTTCTCAATCGCCCGCTTAACCGTTTCAACCAAATGTTCTGGCGCAAAAGGTTTCTCAATAAAGTCGTAAGCGCCTTGATGAAGGGCTTGCACAGCCATGGAAATATCACCGTGTCCAGTGATCATGATGACGGGTAAGTTTGCATCGCGTTGAGTCAAAGTTGTCAGCATATCCATACCAGAAATGCCCGGCAAACAGATATCAGTGACCACGACGCCAGCTTCTTCTCCTTGCTGCATCGCTATTAAAGCCGATTCTGCATCCACAAAAAACTTGGCGTCGATATCCGCCAGTTCAAAGGTCTGTTCTATAGCGATTCTGAGATCGGCCTCATCATCAATAAAAAACACCTGACACATGATCTTATCCTTTTGATGGCTCAGTGTTGTAAGAAGTGATAGGTAAACACAATGAGAATCGAGCGCCGCCTTGTTCTCGATTATGGGCACATAATTTTCCTTTCATACTGGCTAAGATTTGTTGCGAGATAGAGAGACCCAAACCTAAACCGTTCAGTTTAGTGGTTAGAAACGGTTCACATAAATCAGAAAGTGAGAAAGAGCCAAGCCCTGGGCCATTATCATCAACATGAATCCAAACCAAATCAGTGTGCTCATCGTGTTCTACAGATAATTCTACCTGTTTGTCTTGTTGTTCTTTGAGTGCTTCTATCGCATTAGTCAGTAAATTGACCAACACTTGCTCCAGTTGAATAATATTGATCTGCACTTCAACATCATGCTCTGGCAAATTTGTTTCTAACGTGACGCGCCCTGATTTAAATGCGGGCTTCATCAGTTCTTTTACAGAGGCAATAACAGGGAACAATCGAGATTGAGCCAACTCGTCACCACTGGTTTTTTTGGCGAAAGAGCGAAGTTGCTGACTGATATTTGCCATACGGTCAGTGAGAGCAGAAATGCGAGTGAGATTATCTTCCACTCGCTCATATTTTTCTTTTTTTAGAAACAGCTTGCCGTTCTCCGCAAAGCTACGAATTGCCGCAAGTGGATTATTCAGTTCATGGCTGATACTGGCCGACATTTGTCCTAACACCGCGAGTTTCGCTGCTTGCACCAATTCGTCTTGAGTAACGCGTAAAGTTTGCTCGGTATCGATACGCTGTGCGATCTCCGCTTGCAACTCGGCAGTCCGTGCCATGACTTGATATTCCAACTTTTGATTGGCTTCTTGTTGAATTCGTTCAATTTGCAAGTGACGCTGTTGACGGTGATAAATAAGCTGACCAATTAAAAACAAAACCATGAATGCTAGAGTGAGTACAAAGATGTAACCCATGGTGAACCAAACGATAGACTGTTTAGGAGACAGCACACGAATTGTCAGTTTGAGTTCGGGAAGGGGCAGCGAAGAGACCACCAAGGTTCCTTTATTGTATGGGTAACCCTGTTTAAGCTCAGAATGCACCTCGTCCAAACTACCCACTAATCCAAGCGTTTCAATTGGCGCATCAAGATATTGTTGGCTTGCCCAAACTTGCTTTTTCTCTTTTTTTGTCAGTGGTCGTAAGCTTTTGAGTAGCCATTCACTTCGGCTACTCATGAAAACAATTCCGTATGGGTCGCTGGCGACAAAAACACTGTTAGGTTGCTGCCAGTTGTCCTCTATCTTACTTAGGTCCATCTTCACCACGACGACACCAAGTACACCGCCAGCGTATACGATGGGATAAGAATAGTAGTAGCCACGTTTACCAGATGTTGAGCCCAGTGCGTAGTATTGGCTTCTTTTGCCTACAATGGCTTGTTTGAAATAAGGGCGAAATGCAAAATTTCGCCCGATAAAGGAGCGCTCTTTACGCCAGTTGCTGGCTGCGATCGTTGTACCCCATTGATCGATTAAGTAGGTGTCCGCTGCTTCAATCACGCCATTAACGGATTCTAAATACCGATTAGTGATTTCCAGTTGCGCACTGTTGTTGGGGTGCAGAAGCGCTTGATAAAGTGGATCATCTTTAGCTAGAAGATTTGGGATATGGGCGTACTTATCGAGTTTATTTTTTATATGGCCAGAAAATTGCTCAAGCTGTGATTGGTGTTTATCAAGTAGAGATTGATAACTGGTCTGCCAAACCCAATGGCCACCGATAATTGCGCACAGGAAATAGAAAGCAAAAAATGTCAGCAGAATCCGTTTTTTTTGCGACATCCTTACACTCCTTACAACTTCCTTTGGTCACGTAAGAAAATGTTAATAGTTTGTAGGAAGGATTAGGGATTTAGTTTTCAACTCTGTGGAGTAAAACAAGAGCAAGATCTCTTTTTAGGCTTTTCGATAAAAAAACCGGTCGATTCTCTTGAAAAAGTCGCTATTGTCCCCATTCTAGATATGCTGGCGATGCTTAGACGGTGTCTGAATCGCATTTTTGAAGAAAAAATGGGTCAGCATTCGAGAATTTAGCGCAGACAATGTCCACATAGTGGCTATTGGCTCGACAGGGTTGCGACAGATCGCTAGAATGTCGCGTCTAAAAATTCTGTCCTGAGGCTAATAGGAGATACCTTTGGTTATTTTATCGAAGATATCACTGATTAGTCCGGTACTGACAACCAGTATCGATACTCGATTTTAAATTAGGTGTTCGGACAGAACACTACACAAGGATGAAGCGTAAGCTCCTCTGAGTTTCGCTCATACGCTCGGAAAACCGAGCCACTTTAGAGGTTTATATATAATGCAAGTTACTGTTGAAACGCTAGAGGGCCTAGAGCGCCGTCTAAACATTACTGTTCCAGCTGCAAACATCGAAGACGCTGTAACAGCTGAACTACGCAACATCGCTAAAAACCGTCGTTTCGATGGTTTCCGTAAGGGTAAAGTGCCTCTAAAAATGGTTGCTAAGATGTACGGCAAAGCAGTACGTCAAGACGTTCTTGGTGAAGTAATGCAACGCCACTTCATCGAAGCTATCGTTAAAGAGAAAATCAACCCAGCTGGCGCTCCAACTTTCGCTCCTGTAGAGAACAAAGAAGGTTCAGACCTAGTTTTCACTGCAACTTTTGAAGTTTACCCAGAAGTTGAGCTTAAAGGCCTAGAGAGCATCACTGTTGAAAAACCACTAACAGAAGTTAAAGATGCAGACGTAGAAGAGATGATCGATACTCTACGTAAGCAACAAGCAACTTGGGTTGAAGTTGAAGAAGCAGCAGAAGATGGCAAACGCGTAAGCATCGACTTCGTTGGTTCTATCGACGGTGAAGAGTTCGAAGGTGGTAAAGCTGAGAACTTCCCTCTAGAAATGGGTGCTGGTCGCATGATCCCTGGTTTCGAAGACGGTATCGCAGGTAAAACTGCTGGTATGGAATTCGACATCGACGTGACTTTCCCAGAAGATTACCACGCTGAAAACCTAAAAGGTAAAGCAGCTAAGTTCGCAATCAAAGTGAACAAAGTTGAAGCTCGTGAACTACCAGAACTAAACGACGAGTTCGTTGCTAAGTTCGGTGTTGTTGAAGGTGGTGTTGAAGCACTTAAAGCTGAAGTTCGTAAGAACATGGAACGCGAACTTAAGCAAGCTGTTAAGAACCGCATCAAAGAGCAAGCGATTGACGGTCTAGTTGAGCAAAACGACATCAACGTACCATCAGCGCTTATCGAGCAAGAAATCCAAGTTCTGCGTCAACAAGCTGCACAACGCTTCGGTGGTAACCCAGAAGCTGCTGCTCAGCTTCCACGTGAACTGTTCGAAGAACAAGCTAAACGTCGCGTAGTTGTTGGTCTTCTACTAGGTGAAGTAATCAAATCTGAAGAGCTAAAAGCGGACGACGAGAAAGTTAAAGCTCTAATCGAAGAAATGGCTACTGCATACGAAGATCCATCAGAAGTTATTGCTTACTACGAGCAAAACGAAGAAATGATGAACAACATGCGCAACGTAGCTCTAGAAGAGCAAGCAATCGACGCGATCATCGCTAAAGCACAGGTTTCTGAGAAAGAAGTAGGCTTCAACGAGCTACTTAACCAACAACAACCTGCTGCTTAATAAGCAATATCTTGCGTAGAAGGTTGACTTAACGTTAACTATTCTGCTAACAATGGTCCGTATGATAGTCATCATCCGGGCCATTTATTTTAGGGACATAAGAATATGAGCTACCAAGAAAAAAATGCAATGTCGCCAATTATGGACGCGCTAGTACCAATGGTGGTTGAACAAACTTCCCGAGGCGAACGCTCTTACGACATCTACTCACGTCTGCTTAAAGAGCGCGTGATTTTTTTAACGGGTCAAGTGGAAGACCACATGGCAAACCTTGTCGTGGCTCAGCTACTTTTCCTAGAATCTGAAAATCCAGATAAAGATATTTTCCTATACATCAACTCGCCAGGCGGCAGCGTAACAGCTGGTATGTCTATTTACGATACCATGCAGTTCATTAAGCCAAATGTCAGCACTGTGTGTATGGGTCAAGCATGTTCAATGGGTGCCTTCCTGCTTGCAGGTGGTGCGCCAGGTAAGCGTTACGTACTGCCTAACTCGCGTGTAATGATCCACCAACCATTGGGTGGTTTCCAGGGTCAAGCTTCTGATATCCAAATCCATGCTCAGGAAATCCTGACGATTAAACAGAAGCTAAACAAGTTGTTAGCAGAACATACAGGCCAACCTCTTGAAGTCATTGAGCGCGATACTGATCGTGATAACTTCATGTCATCAGAGCAGGCTGTGGAATACGGTATCGTGGATGCAGTGTTAAGCCACCGTGGCGAGTAATTAGCCAGCGCATTTTGGCAAAAATTGATATACACTCATTCATGAAGAGTAAAGGCTAAGAGGTTAGCGAATGACAGATAAAAGCAAAGAAAGTGGCAGCGGTAAATTGCTGTACTGTTCTTTCTGCGGCAAAAGTCAGCACGAAGTTCGCAAGCTAATCGCAGGTCCGTCAGTGTACATTTGCGACGAATGTGTCGACTTATGTAACGATATTATTCGCGAAGAAATCAAGGATGTTCTCCCTAAGAAAGAATCTGAAGCGTTACCAACGCCAAAACAGATCCGTGAACACCTTGATGACTATGTGATCGGGCAAGATTACGCGAAAAAAGTGCTCGCAGTTGCGGTATATAACCACTACAAGCGTTTACGCAATGGTGATACAACGAGCGAAGGTGTGGAGCTTGGTAAGAGTAACATCCTTCTAATTGGTCCTACAGGTAGTGGTAAAACACTACTTGCGGAGACATTAGCTCGATTCTTGGATGTGCCATTTACAATGGCAGACGCGACGACACTAACCGAAGCCGGTTACGTAGGTGAAGACGTTGAAAACATCATCCAAAAGCTTCTGCAAAAATGTGATTACGATGTAGCTAAAGCAGAACGCGGCATCGTTTACATTGATGAAATTGATAAGATTTCACGCAAAGCTGAAAACCCATCTATTACGCGTGACGTATCTGGTGAAGGTGTTCAGCAGGCGCTACTAAAACTTATCGAAGGTACGGTTGCATCGGTTCCACCTCAAGGTGGTCGTAAGCATCCTCAGCAAGAATTCCTACAAGTGGACACATCTAAGATCCTGTTCATCTGTGGTGGTGCTTTTGCTGGCTTAGACAAGGTGATTGAGCAGCGTGTTGCAACAGGTACAGGTATTGGCTTTGGTGCTGAAGTTCGTTCGAAGAATGAATCGAAGACGGTAGGTGAGCTATTTACTCAAGTTGAACCTGAAGACTTAGTGAAGTACGGCCTCATTCCAGAATTCATTGGTCGTCTACCTGTAACAACAACACTGACTGAGCTTGATGAAGAAGCGTTGATTCAGATCCTATGTGAACCGAAGAACGCACTGACCAAGCAATATGCAGCATTGTTTGAGCTAGAAAACGCCGAACTTGAATTCCGTGAAGATGCGCTGCGCGCTATCGCGAAAAAAGCAATGGAGCGTAAAACAGGTGCTCGTGGCTTACGCTCGATTCTTGAAGGCGTGCTACTTGAAACCATGTACGAATTACCATCTGCAACAGACGTTAGTAAAGTCGTGATTGATGAGTCCGTCATTAATGGCGAGTCAGAGCCACTGCTTATTTACAGTAACGCAGACAATCAGGCAGCTGGAGCAGAGTAAATTCAGCCATAATGAAAAAGGAGGTAAGTAATTACCTCCTTTTTTTATTTCTCTTATTGAATCCAAACAATTAGCCCCCATATACTGCCTTAAGTAATACGTTAAACGTGAAAGCGGAAGAGAGAATTATATGAACTTGGAACGTTCCGAGCGTATCGAGATCCCGGTACTACCTCTACGTGACGTAGTGGTCTACCCACACATGGTTATTCCATTGTTTGTTGGTCGTGAGAAATCGATTAGCTGTCTAGAAACGGCGATGGAAACCAACAAACAAGTTCTTCTTGTGGCACAAAAGCAAGCGGATACTGACGAGCCTACGGTTGACGACCTATTTGACGTAGGTACGGTAGCCACCATTCTCCAGCTCTTGAAGCTTCCGGATGGCACAGTAAAAGTATTGGTCGAAGGCCAGCAGCGAGCAAAAATTAATCACTTTAAAGAGAGTGACTTCTTCCTAGCGGAAGCTGAATTTGTTGTTACGCCAGAATTGGATGAGCGTGAGCAAGAAGTGATTGTTCGCAGCGCGATTAATCAGTTTGAAGGGTTCATTAAGCTAAACAAGAAGATTCCACCAGAAGTGCTAACGTCCCTTAATGGTATCGACGAAGCCGCACGCTTAGCGGATACCATCGCGGCTCATATGCCGTTGAAGTTGGTGGATAAGCAGCAAGTGCTTGAAATTGTTGACGTCACTGAGCGTCTGGAATTCCTGATGGGCCAGATGGAATCAGAGATCGACTTGCTGCAAGTTGAAAAACGAATTCGTGGTCGCGTTAAAAAGCAAATGGAAAAATCTCAGCGTGAGTACTATCTGAATGAGCAAATGAAAGCGATTCAGAAAGAACTTGGTGAGATGGAAGACGCACCAGACGAGTTCGAAACGCTACAGAAGAAGATTGACGAATCAAAAATGCCTCAAGAGGCACGTGAAAAGACAGAACAAGAGTTGCAAAAGCTTAAGATGATGTCTCCAATGTCTGCTGAAGCAACAGTGGTTCGTAGCTACATCGATTGGATGGTCAGCGTTCCTTGGGCTAAGCGCTCAAAAGTTAAGAAAAACTTAGCGAAAGCAGAAGAGGTTCTTAATGAAGATCACTACGGTCTAGAACGCGTCAAAGAACGTATCCTTGAATACTTGGCGGTTCAAAACCGTATCAACAAGCTAAAAGGTCCTATCCTTTGTCTCGTTGGTCCTCCTGGTGTCGGTAAAACATCTCTTGGTCGTTCAATTGCTTCAGCTACAGGCCGTAAGTATGTTCGTATGGCGTTGGGTGGTGTGCGTGATGAAGCGGAAATTCGTGGTCACCGTCGTACTTATATCGGCTCATTACCAGGCAAATTGATCCAGAAGATGTCGAAGGTTGGTGTGAAGAACCCGCTGTTCTTATTGGACGAAATCGACAAAATGTCTTCCGATATGCGTGGTGATCCGGCATCGGCTCTGCTAGAAGTACTTGATCCTGAACAGAATAACTCGTTCAACGATCACTACCTAGAAGTGGATTACGATCTCTCTGACGTTATGTTTGTTGCGACATCGAACTCGATGAACATCCCGGGTCCATTGTTAGACCGTATGGAAGTTATTCGTTTATCTGGTTACACCGAAGACGAGAAGCTGAACATTGCAAAACGTCACCTTGTTGATAAACAAGTGAAGCGTAATGGCTTGAAAGCGGATGAGATCGTCATTGAAGATTCTGCGATTATTGGCATCATTCGTTACTACACGCGTGAAGCGGGTGTCCGTAACTTAGAGCGTGAGATTTCTAAGATCTGCCGTAAAGCGGTGAAGAACATCTTGCTGGATAAGGACATCAAGTCAGTAACGGTAACGATGGACAACCTAAAAGAGTACTTAGGTGTTCAACGTTTCGATTACGGTAAAGCGGATGAAAGTAACCGAATTGGTCAAGTAACTGGCCTAGCTTGGACAGAAGTGGGTGGCGATCTATTAACGATTGAAACTCAATCAATGCCAGGTAAAGGTAAGCTGACACAAACGGGTTCTCTTGGTGATGTGATGCAAGAGTCTATCCAAGCAGCAATGACAGTGGTTCGCTCTCGTGCAGAAAAGCTAGGTATCAATACTGACTTCTACGAGAAGAAAGATATTCACGTACACGTACCGGAAGGCGCGACACCAAAAGATGGCCCAAGTGCGGGTACAGCAATGTGTACGGCATTGGTTTCTTCTCTGACAGGCAACCCTGTGAAAGCAGAAGTAGCGATGACGGGTGAAATCACACTGCGTGGTGAGGTTCTACCTATCGGCGGCCTAAAAGAGAAGTTACTTGCGGCACACCGTGGTGGCATTAAGACAGTGCTAATTCCAAAAGATAACGAGCGTGATCTGGAAGAGATTCCTGATAATGTTATCGCTGATCTGAAAGTTATCCCTGTACAGTGGATTGATGAAGTACTGAAAGTCGCACTAGAGCGAGACCCGACGGGCGTTGAGTTTGAGTCTCAAAAATAGTGATGTGTAGCAAAAATAAGTAAAAGTTTACGCTGATAAGCCCAAAAAGGCTTGTCAGCGTTTTTTTTGGGCGCTAAGTTAGTTTCGATAGCTGCCAGCCCTTGATGAATAAGGGGTGGAGCATATTTTCTTAACAATGGAACGAAAGTCATCACAAAAATAATCACAGATGACACAAAGGGGAAATTACAGTGAATAAAACTCAGTTAGTAGAACAAATCGCAGAAAATGCAGATATTTCTAAAGCGTCAGCGGGTCGTGCTCTAGATGCATTCATCGAAGCAGTAAGCGGAACTCTTCAATCTGGTGATCAAGTCGCTCTAGTTGGCTTTGGTACATTCAGCGTTCGTACTCGTGCTGCACGTACTGGTCGTAACCCAAAAACTGGTGAAGAAATCCAAATCGCAGAAGCAAAAGTACCAGCTTTCAAAGCTGGTAAAGCACTGAAAGACGCTTGTAACTAATCACGGCGTTATTTCTGTAACCGGCCATTTGCTTAACTTTTGCTCAAACAATAAGTTTCGAACAAAAATTTACAAACTTCGAGCCGAACTTTCTTAAATTATGCGCATCATACTGATGCGCATTTCTTTTTCTGATATTATTGCGCCATTATTTCTATTAGATAGAAGCAGTAGGCTTCAATTGTGGAGAGCAGTTAAATTATGATGGATCGACTACGCGAAGGCGTGAATAGCATCGCGGTCAAAATTATCCTTGGACTTATCATCCTGTCTTTCGTATTTGCAGGTGTAGGTAGCTACATCGTTGGTGGTAGCAACAACTCTGCAGCGAAAGTCGGTAACACTGAGATTCCTCGTGGTGAGTTCGAGATGGCATACCAAAATGAGCGTAACCGTATGCAAGCTCAGTTGGGTGACTACTTCTCTCAAATGCTGGCTGACCCTGCATATGTTGAATCTTTCCGCAAATCCGTTTTAGATCGAATGATCAATGACGTGTTGCTTGACCAACAAGCTGAAGCTTTGGGTCTGCGAATCAGCGACACTCAAGTGCGTAGCATGATTCTAGACATGCCTCAGTTCCAATCTAATGGTCAGTTTGATCAAGAGATCTATCAAGCTTCTTTGCGTCGTGCAGGCTTTTCGCCAGACTCTTTTGCTGAGTACATGCGTCGTGAATTGGTTCGTGAGCAACTGCTGAATGCGCTACAAAACAGTGAATTTATTCTGCCGGGCGAAGTACAAGCAGAAGGCAAGCTGTTCACTCAAACTCGTGATATTCGCACGATTCAGATCGACTTAGCGGAGTTCGCGAAAAATATTGAATTGACCGACGAAGAAATTCAAGAGTACTACAAAGCAAACCCAGACAACTTTACACGCCCAGAGCAGGTTAAAGTCTCTTACATCGAACTGTCAGCTGAAGCGCTAAAGGAACAAGTTAATGTTTCTGATGCTGAGGTGAAAAAGTACTACGACGAGCACTTAAACAAATACTCTTCAGAAGAGCAACGCCGTGTCGCTCACATTCTTGTAGAAGGGGACGATGAAGCAAAAGCGCAAGCTATCCTAGATGAGCTAAACGCGGGTGCAGATTTTGCGACGCTTGCTCAAGAGAAATCTGACGATTTTGGCAGCGCTGAAAACGGTGGTGACTTAGGTTGGATCGAGCGTGATGTGATGGACCCTGCTTTTGAAGAAGCGGCATTCGCACTGAAGAATCCTGGCGATACGTCGGGTCTAGTAAAGTCGGACTTTGGCTATCACATTATCAAGCTTGAAGAGCTAAAAGATTCTGTGGCGAAGCCATTTGAAGAAGTCGCTGCTGAAATCAAACAAGAGATGGTTGACCAACAAGCTATCGATCAATTCTACGAGTTGCAAAATGAGCTTGAGCGCGTAGCGTTTGAATACCCAGACTCATTGTATGATGCTTCTCAAGCGGTTAACCAAGAAGTGAAGACAACGGACTTTATTTCTCAGGTTGATGCACCTGAAGTGCTTCGTAGCCCTGCTGTAATGCAAGCTATCCTAAGTCCTGAAGTTAAAGAAGATGGCCTAAACTCTGAAGCTATCGAAGTTGCGCCTGAGCATATTATCGTTGTTCGTGTTGAAGATGTGCGTGACGAGACAGTTCTTCCACTAGAAGAAGTGAAAGATCAGGTTGTTGCAGAGCTATCTCGTGTTAAAGGTGAGCAAGAAGCGATGGAGCTTGGAACACAAGTCGTTGCGGCATTGAAAGAAGGTAAGACGAACGTGCTTGCTGAAAATAATCTTGCCTTTGGTGAACAAGAGACAGTAGATCGTCGTTCTCCGTTGGCAACAACGGTATTCGCGATGGCAAAACCAGTCGATGGTAAACCAGTATACGGTCAGTCTAAAGATCTTGAAGGTAACATCATTATCATCGAGCTTGATGCTGTAAACGCAGAGCTAGATAGTGAGTTAGAAGATCAAGTTGCGATGCAAATGCAGCGTGCATCTTCTCAGCAAGACTTATCATCTGTACTAGCCGTACTGCGTGCAAATACTGACATTGAGTACTTTGTTGTGAGCAACTAAGCACAATTAGTGTAATTTGTATGTTGAATAAAACGGACCGCATAAGCGGTCCGTTTTATTTTTGTCTTTATGAACTTCAATCATCAATAGGCATTACTTAAATTAGTGCGCGTTTAAGTGATAGCGGCCGTTGTGAATTCCGAGTCATCTCAGTTTGTTAAATGCATAACCATATTGCTTTCCATTGCAAACTTGATAGTGACTCGCTCTCGATGACTGTTTTTAGCCTACTATTTTGGAGATTGTATGTTCAATATGAAATGGATTTTGACATTGTGCTTATTTGTTTTTGCACCTTTTAGCATGGCTGCGGATTCAGCCACTGACAAATATGAAGGAATTGAAATTACTGTAAATATCAACACGGCCACTGCTGAAGAAATTGCGACCATGTTGAAAGGTATAGGTGAGAAGAAAGCGCAGAGTATAGTGGACTACCGCGAGGAACATGGCCCTTTTAAAACGGCGGCAGATTTGAAGAGCGTAAAAGGTATTGGTGAAGCGACAGTTAAGAAAAACGAAGACCGCATTTTACTGTAGCTTGATGTATTGCAGATATTGAGTCTGAATTCAGAATAATATCTGTTTCCCTATTACTGCTTTCCCGAACCAGTCCCTCTTTCGTGGTTCGGGATTTTTTATCCGAATAAACGACGGCGAAGGCCTTTTTCCATTAAAGCCATCACTAACCCACCGAGTGCGCCAAACATATGAGCATCAATAGCAACGTTTGCACCGATAAGCTCAGCAGTACTGCTGGATGGGCCATAGACCTGCTCCCATGCTACTTTGGCGATTAGCCCTCCGACTAACAACACACTGCTTCTTCTGCTTTCAAAGACTTCTCTGAGCGCCCAAAATCCAAACAATCCGTGTAATACGCCGGATAAACCCACGTATACCGACATGTTGGTAAACAAATTCAGCGCACCAACACATGCACATAAGATTGAAAAAACGATAAGGAAGTTACGAGTGCTTGGGCGAAAAATAAAAGTAATGATCCACAATCCGGCGAGGTTCATTCCTAAGTGCGCAAAGTTGGTATGTGTGAGATTTCCTGTTACGATTCGCCACCATTCACCATGGCGTATATTGTAGCTGTGCCACTCGGTTAGGTTTGCCATTGGTTCAAATTGAAGTATCAAACAGATCACGCTGATAATACTCAGCAAGGTATAAAGGTTCACTCTATGTCTCGTTATTGTTCTCGTTGTGGAAAATCGCAAAAAGCGTGTATTTGCCAATGGATTGTACCGCTGGCAAGCGAGGTAGAACTTATCATTCTTCAGCACACGAGTGAAGAATATCGTCCGCTTGGTACGGCACGGATTCTCAATTTGAGTTTAGATAACTGTATTTGTTTGATAGGAGAGGACTTTTCTTGTGATGATGTCTTAAATCACTTATTAGCGGATGAGTCATATCAACATTTTGTTCTTTACCCATCAGAAGAGTCACGATGCATTTCTGAAATCACTCAAGCGAGTCATAGTGTATCTAAGAAAATACGTTTGATTTTGCTCGATGGTACGTGGAAAAAAGCGTACAAAATGTGGCAACTCTCAAGCAACTTACATCCACTCCCAACCGTGCAGTTGCCTAAGAAACTACAAGGGCACTACACCATTCGTAAGGCGCCCTCTGAGAATAGCTTATCGACAGTCGAGGCTGGTTATCATTCGCTTCGCTTGCTTGAACCCGAGCGCGACTTTACACCGCTTATGCATGCCTTTGAAAATATGATCGAATTCCAAATCGCCCAGATGCCTCCGGGCGTTTTTGAAAAGAATTACTTGAAAGGTTGAGTGTTACTAAAGAACGATGGAAGAGAAAAGTTGGCGGTGTAGCTTTTGCGCGTGACCATCGGTCATTGCAGAAATATAATCGGCGATGACCCTCATTTTATTGCTTTCGCTCTTCGCCTGACACCACAGCTCTTTTGTATGAACGGGTAGTAAGCGCTCTGGGTCTGCTGTTAACGCTTCAAAAATATCCATAATAATTTGCTGACCCTTATACTCAACGATCTGGACCTGCGGGACTTGGATAACGAAGGTGCTGACAAAGTGCTTGAGTACGTCAAGTGCACGTGCCATCTGTGGTTCTAAACACGCATTCCAAGACAGTAAAGGGTTATTAAACGGCTCATCCACCGCTTTGATTGAAATGCTGGTCAGTAGCGCGTTAACCATACCACCGATGGCATCTTTCCGCTCATGGTGCTTACCGCTAAATAGCATCTGTCCGATGGAATCGATATGAGCTTCAAACCACGGGTCGCCACAGTCCGCTAATTGACTTGCTGCGCCTTCTTGCCATTGCTGACGTGTCACCATACCAAGTACGATTGCATCTTCTAAATCATGAACACCGTAGGCGATATCATCTGCTAGCTCCATGATTGAGCAATCGATTGATTTAAAACGCGTTTTACTGTGCTCAAACTCCGATTCTGGCGTTGAACGCATCAGACTAAGCAATGCCTTGTCGTTGTCAGAAAGCGGTGCAATTACCCAATCAAATAAGTCTTTATCACAATCATAAATGCCTTTAGCTGGGCTCCAATCTTTTGCTTTTAGTTTACGTTGATGCTCGGCTGGTTGAGGCAATTTGACGGAGCGTGTTTGACTAATGAGGGCAGGGTACTTAATCAAACCAAGCAGTGTGCGGCGTGATAAATTCATTCCGAAATGCTCGGTATAAGGCTCTAACTTAGTGACGATACGAAAGGTTTGGGCGTTCCCCTCGAAGCCGCCATGTTCGCGCATTACGTAGTTTAGAGCGACTTCTCCCCCGTGACCGTATGGAGGATGCCCGATGTCGTGCGCCAAACATAATGAATCAATTAAGCTGTCTGACGGCAATAGATCACGGAACTCTGGTTGTTTTTTCTTTAGTTGGGCGACGATACCAGTCCCGAGTTGCGACGCTTCTAAGGAGTGTGTTAACCGGCTGCGGTGAAAGTCTTCCAAGCTATTGCCGTGTACTTGGGTTTTTGCTTGTAGGCGTCGAAATGCAGCCGAGTGAAGAATGCGCGCTCGGTCTCGTTGGTACGGGCTCCGATGGTCGTCTCGACGGATTTTATGCTCATCATCATGGCGCTCTTGCCATTGCGGGTGTAATTCAAACGACACGATTATCTCCGTAAGCTAACTGATTTCATCTAACGATAATTCGAAACTTGGGGCAAAGGTATTGAGAAAGTAATCCATTTCAGGCGTTCTGCGTTCTTGCAAAGTGACGTCTAAGCGTTTTTTTGCCAGAGCGAACTCATGGTTGCCGGCGCTTAGTTCTTCGAGACATTTTAAATAGGCACAGATGGAATCGGCTTGCTTAACGATTTTTGCGTCCTCTTCGTGAGCAGAGTGAGAAAGAAGATAGGGGGCAAAGTCATCTTGGAACTCTTCCGGTAACATTGAGAGTAATTTTTGCTCCGCTGCCGATTCTATCTTCTTATATTCTTTGGCAATTTCAGGGTTGTAATACTTCACTGGAGTCGGAAGATCACCCGTTAATACTTCACTGGAGTCATGGTACATGGCAAGAATCGCGATGCGTTCTGGATTAAGGTTGCCGCCGAACTTTTTGTTTTTAATGAGGGCAAGGGCATGAGCGACAAAAGCAACTTGTAAGCTATGCTCTGAAACGTTTTCTGGTGAGACGGACCGCATTAAAGGCCAGCGTTGGATCAGCTTCATTCGAGCCAGGTGGGCGAAAAAATGGCTTTCTTTCATGGCTTTCTCCGTTTCTGGTGTAAAAAAGGAACTCACTAGGAGTTCCTCTAAGCATATGAGAGATCAGCACTAATTACTACCAGTGATTCATTACTGGCTGTAGGTTGATAGGAATCTTTCAAAACGTCCAATGGCGATTTCTAGATCTTCAACGTGCGGTAGTGTCACGATGCGAAAGTGGTCTGGTTTTGGCCAGTTAAAGCCGGAACCTTGCACCAGTAAGACTTTCTCTTGTTTTAAGAAATCTAAAACCATCTGTTGATCGTTCTTGATGTTGTACATTTTAGTGTCGATTTTCGGGAAGAGGTACATCGCCCCCTTAGGTTTGACACAAGAAACGCCAGGAATCTGATTGATCAGTTCATACGCTCGGTTGCGCTGCTCTAACAAGCGTCCGCCAGGTAAAATCAGTTCATTGATACTCTGGTATCCACCTAACGCGGTTTGAATGGCATGTTGCATTGGTACGTTTGCACATAAACGCATCGATGAAAGCAGCTCCAAGCCATTCACGTACCCTTGAGCCAGATGTTTAGGCCCCGTTAAGAACATCCAGCCACCACGGAAACCACAAACACGGTAGGCTTTTGAAAGGCCATTGAATGTCATGACTAGCACGTCTTCAGTGAGTGTGGCGACTGAGGTATGTGTTGCACCGTCGTACAACACTTTGTCATAGATCTCATCTGCGAAAATGATCAGTTTGTGCTGGCGTGCTATCTCAATCACTTCAAGTAGGAAGTCACGGCTGTATACCGCACCTGTCGGGTTGTTCGGGTTGATCAGAACAATGCCACGTGTCTTTGGTGTGATTTTCTTTTTGATGTCTTCAAGGTCTGGGTACCAGTCAGCTTCTTCATCACATAGATAATGAACCGGCTTACCACCAGATAGTGCAACTGAAGCTGTCCATAACGGATAGTCTGGTGCTGGGATCAGCATTTCGTCGCCATTGTTTAATAGCGCTTGCATGGCCATTACGATCAACTCAGACACGCCGTTACCTACATACACATCTTCGACATCTAGCGAGCGTATACCTTTACGCTGATAGTGTTGGACCACAGCTTTACGAGCAGAGTAAATACCTTTGGAATCACAATAGCCTTGAGAAGTCGGCAGATTACGAATCACGTCGACTAAAATCTCATCAGGGGCGTCAAAACCAAATGGGGCAGGGTTACCAATGTTTAGCTTTAGGATTTTATGCCCTTCTTCCTCCATGCGCTTAGCATGTTTGAGTACAGGACCCCTAATGTCGTAGCAGACATTGTCGAGTTTTGACGACATCCCGATATTTTGCATTGTTTAATTCCTAAAAATTCGTTAATTTCTTTATTAAAATACAATAATTTGTTTTTTATTAGAATATATATCTGTAAATAATCTGTCTGCTGGTTAAGTTTTGCTCGCTTGCTATCACAGGATTTTGCAAAAGATCGCATACGACCTTGATTTGCTTTGGGTCTAAACTTAGAGTAGCCGTCAGTTACCATTTATCCTCACATACAACGAGGTTGATTTGTCACAGTTCCATCAAGCCGTAAAGAGAATTATCGAGCGAGTTCAGCAATCGGAAGGCAATCAAACACGTCTGGTCGAGCCCCTTAGCGAGAAACCTAATTTCTCATTTATTGATTGGCTTGATGCACAACCACTTTTCCCTAAGTTTTATTGGCAGTCCCGCGATACACGTGAAGAGGTCGTTGCACTAGGGCAATTGCACGCTTTTGTTGAGCCAGGTCCTGCTTATACCATTCTAGGTGAAGGGCAAAGAGTCTGGGGCGGGCGCTCTTTTGATGGACAGCATGAGAAGAATCGTCGCTGTATGCCTTCTTTTTTCTTTTTGCCTCAAATTGAGTTAATTCGTTTTGACCAACAGTGGTCTCTCGCAGTTAATATTTCAGAAGACAAAGCGCGAACTCTAGCTGGGTTGAATAAACTGGTTTGTGAGGTCGCGACCTTAGCTCCAATTTCGTCTCACATCCGCTCTATTGTTCATACGCCAAGTCAGCCTCAATGGAATGAGTTAGTTCATAAGGTTCTGACTGGTATAGAGAATGATGATTTTAAGAAAGTGGTTTTAGCGCGTCGCTCTACCGTGCAGCTTGATAACACATTAAGTGCTGCACAGCTACTTAAAGCAAGTTACTTAAATAACCACCATAGCTTCCATTTCATGCTGAGCTTAGACAGTAAGCACAGTTTTATGGGGTCTACGCCAGAACGTTTGTATTCTCGCGTAGGGCATGAGCTACATACCGAAGCGTTAGCAGGTACGATTGGTCGGGGAGACAATGCCACTCAAGATATGGAGTTGGCGAATTGGTTATCCCAAGACCAAAAGAACCTCAACGAAAACCAGTATGTGGTGGACGACATCATTGACCGTCTATCACCGCATTCTGAAATGGTTGAAGTGGAAGCTGAACCGAGTTTGGTCAGACTACGAAAAGTGCAGCACCTTAAGCGAAATATTCACGCTAGTCTAAGAGCGAGGATAAATGGTGTTCAGTTGTTATCGGCGCTTCAGCCAACAGCGGCGGTTGCTGGCTTACCCCGACAAGAGTCGATGCAATTTATATTGGATAATGAGCCGTTTGCACGCGGCTGGTACGCGGGGTCAATGGGTTATATAAGCCATGAGCGTGCAGAGTTTTGTGTTGCAATCAGAAGCGCGCTTGTGCTCGGTGATCAAGTACAACTGTTTGCAGGCGCAGGGATTGTGCCTGGTTCTGTGGCAGAACATGAGTGGGCAGAACTTGATAAGAAAATGTCGACGTTACTTACGTTGATTTCTGATCATCCGCCATTGGGAGTCGCATCATGAGTCATGACCAAGCGGTGCTCAATCGAGTTTGGTCAGAAACCATATTGATTGAGCTTCAGCGATTTGGCGTTAAGCATGTTTGTATCGCTCCCGGATCTCGTTCTACGCCTTTAACTTTAGAAGCGGCAGAACAGTCCGACTTTTCCATTCATACTCATTTTGATGAGCGTGGATTGGGCTTTATGGCTCTTGGTTTAGCGAAAGCTACTCAGGAATCCGTGGCAATTATCGTTACCTCTGGTACGGCAGTGGCGAACTTATTACCGTCGGTTGCCGAAGCCAAACTTACTGGTGAAAAACTGGTGCTGCTGACAGCAGATCGTCCAGTAGAACTTGTCGGCTGTGGTGCAAACCAAGCGATAAATCAATTGGGTATTTTTTCACATCATGTTTCGGCCAGTTTGAATTTACCAAGCCCAAATTTAGCAACGTCGCTTAACTGGTTGCTGACCTCTGTTGACGAAGTGATGTTTACTCAGCAATTGCAGGGTAGTGCCGTTCATATTAATTGTGCATTTCCAGAGCCTTTGTATTCCAACGGCGCAAAAGCGGATTATCAAACCTACTTAGATTCGGTCGCCGGATGGCGAAAAGGAAGCGGCACTTATACTCAGCGTTTTAGCCATTTGTCACAGGCGAACATCCCGCCTTTTTCAGACAAAAAAGGCTTGGTTGTGATTGGCAGCTTACCGCTTGAACAAGCGAAGTCGGCGCAGGCATTTGCACAAAAGATGGGATGGCCAGTACTTGCAGACCCGCAAAGTGGTCTCAGTTCGGATTGGGCGTATTACGATGTATGGCTTCAACTTCCCGAGTTCGCAAACGAGCTTGAATCTTGTGAACTTATTATCCAATTTGGTAGCCGAATCATCTCCAAACGTTTGAACCAATGGATTGATAAACAAGTATCGAAAAATCAACAAAGTAAAGACGTTCAGTATTGGTATGTCTCACCTTGTATGGACCGGAATAACCAAAATCATCTGGCGCAAATGCACTGGGTTGAGCCTCCTAAAACGTGGGTTTCTCGCATTAGTTTTGAGAAGTCAATATTTGCTGGGTGGGCTGATAGGTTAGCGAATGACGTTAAGCGAGTTCATCAACGTATCGAAGAAGCCTTCCTATCTGATTCAGCGTCTGCCATTGACGAAATTGCGTTGGCAGCAGACATCAACGAGCGCACAAAGAACGTAGATGTTTTCTTGGGTAATAGCTTGTTTGTTCGGCTTGTTGATATGTACGGAAAATTGGATGGTGTAGAGGTTTTCACTAATCGAGGCGCATCAGGGATTGACGGTTTGTTTGCTGCGGCATCAGGCGTGCAACGGGCAAGAGGTAATCCGTTACTAATGTATATCGGTGACACAGCAGCACTTTATGATCTCAATTCTCTGGCGCTATTTTCTCACAATAAACTGCCGGCGGTACTTGTTGTTACTAATAATGACGGCGGTGCGATTTTTGATATGTTGCCAGTACCACCAGAGCGCAGGACGACATATTATCAAATGCCTCATGGTTATCAGTTTGAACACGCGGCAAAGCAGTTTGGTTTGGCGTATTTGCATGTTTCTACACTGGAGCAATTCCAATCATCTGTAAAAGAGCATTTATGTCACCGCCAAGGAACGTTGCTGGTCGAGGTTCAAACCCCATCTAATCAAGCTGCTGAGACACTCAAGGCATTTAATAAGAGTCTGAATGCTTTACTTTGAACGTTTCCCTGTATTAGAAAAACACCAAAGTAGAACGTTGCCCACTTTGGTGTTTTTGCATGGCTTGCTTGGTAGCGGTGAAGATTGGCAAGCGTGTATCAACGCGTTACCCGAGTATGAACGTGTTACGGTTGACCTTCCTGGTCACGGACGCAGCCAATCTATCTTTTGCTGCGATTTAAATGATTGCTGCAAACTTCTTGGTTCCACACTATCTTTATTATTTCCCTCACAACAACCACTTATTTTGATTGGTTACTCTATGGGCGGCCGCATTGCGATGCATGGTATTGCCCATCAATGCTTTCCAGATCTCAATATTGCGGGCGCGATCGTTGAAGGGGGAAACTTCGGGCTTCAAACTGAGTCAGAGAAACAGGTGAGATTAGAGAATGATGCTCGCTGGGCAATGCGTTTCAAAACTGAACCACTTGAACGTGTTTTGAACGATTGGTACCAACAAGCGGTGTTTTCTTCACTAAACCATGAGCAAAGACAAACATTCATTGCGAAGCGAAGTGATAATCTTGGCTCAGCGGTGGCGAATATGTTGATGGCGACATCGTTAGCCAAACAGGCATATTTGTTGCCCTCACTGCAAAAGCAGAACATACCAGTGTATTACTTGTGTGGTGAGAAAGACCAAAAATTTAGCCAACTGGCACAACGTAGCGGGTTGGCGTATCGACAAGTTGAAGGCGCTGGTCATAACGTCCATCAAGAGCAGCCCAAACAGTTTGCGATACATACCAAGCAAATAATTCAGTCTCACTTTGGTGAGAGTAACGAGAACAATGGGAATCACCATGGCTAAAACAGTAGGCATTTCTGAAGAAGAACTTTACGCTCCGGTTCAATGGAAAGATTGCGGCGAGAAATACGAGGACATTCATTACCATAAGTCTGAAGATGGTATCGCGAAAATCACCATTGCGCGTCCTCAAATGCGTAACGCGTTTCGTCCTCAAACGGTAAAAGAGATGATTGATGCGTTGGCAGATGCGCGTTACGACTCTGGTGTTGGCGTGATCATTCTGACAGGTCTAGGTGAAGACGCATTCTGTTCTGGCGGCGACCAGAAGATCCGTGGCGACTATGGCGGCTATAAAGATGACCAAGGTACGCATCACCTAAACGTATTGGACTTCCAACGCGATATTCGTACTTGTCCAAAACCAGTGATCGCATCGGTAGCGGGTTGGGCTGTTGGCGGTGGTCATGTACTGCATATGATGTGTGACCTAACGATTGCAGCTGACAACGCTCAATTTGGTCAAACAGGCCCTAAAGTGGGTTCATTTGATGGCGGTTGGGGTGCATCTTACATGGCTCGCATCGTAGGCCAAAAGAAAGCTCGCGAAATTTGGTTCCTATGTCGTTTCTACAATGCTCAAGAAGCGGTAGACATGGGCCTAGTAAACACAGTTGTACCACTAGCGGATCTAGAGAAAGAAACCGTTCGTTGGTGTCGTGAAGTACTACAGCACAGCCCAATGGCATTGCGCTGCCTGAAAGCTGCATTAAACGCAGATTGTGATGGTCAAGCGGGTCTGCAAGAGCTAGCGGGTAACGCAACGATGATGTTCTACATGACTGATGAAGGCCAAGAAGGTCGTAACGCCTTTAACGAGAAGCGTCGCCCAGACTTCGATAAATTCCCTCGCAACCCATAATCCGTCTAAATGAGGAGCGTGTTAGCTCCTCTGTTCCTTTTTTCCTGAGCGCCTCGCCCTCTGGGAGGCTGGTGGGATTGCTCGTCAGAACGCTCAAATATACGGCATTACATAGGACTTGAATTATGCGTGAAGCGAAAATTTATCGTTATAGCTTGCCCATGGATAGTGGTGTCATCCTACGTGACAACAAGCTAACCGAACGTGTTGGTTATGTTGTTGCGCTTTCCGAAGATGGTAAAACAGGGTTTGGAGAAGTCGCTCCTCTTCCTGGTTTTAGCTTAGAGAGCACCGAAGATGCGGGTGTTCAGCTACAAGAACAGGCGGAGCGTTGGGTAGCAGAGTTGGATGTGGATTATGCCAATATGTACCCATCGGTTGCGTTTGGTTTATCGATGGCACAACTTGAATTAGCTGGTGGTTTACCACAACAAGGTAAATACCAAACAGCGCCACTATGCACTGGCGACCCAGATGAGCTCATTCCAAAGCTGAACGAAATGGAAGGTGAGAAAGTCGCTAAGGTGAAAGTTGGACTTTATGAGCCAATTCGCGATGGCATGCTTGTGAACCTTTTTCTTGAATCAATCCCTCAATTAACGCTTCGACTCGATGCCAATCGCGCTTGGACACCAGAAAAAGCGCAGCAGTTTGCTAAATACATTACTCCGTCTTTGCGTCAGCGCATTACCTTTTTGGAAGAGCCGTGCCGCTCTCCTGGCGATAGTCTCTCTTTTGCGATTAATACTGGTATTGCTATCGCTTGGGATGAAACATTGCAAGATGCGGTTCGTCGTGAAGATTTCCGTCTTGAAGATCTAACTGGAGTGAAAACGATCATCATCAAACCCACACTCATTGGTTCAGTGGATTTTTGTATTACACTGATAGAGAAAGCGAAGTCACTAGGGATGAAAGCAGTGATTAGCTCGAGTATTGAATCCAGTCTCGGTTTAACTCAATTAGCGCGCTTTGCCCAATGGCAGCTGCCTGATGAAGTTCCAGGTTTGGATACGATTGGCTTATTCAAAGCTCAGCTTGAGCAGGGCTGGCCTAAGTGTGAACTTCCCGTTCTTCCTCTAAAAGACCAGGAGATTGTGTGGCATTCTGCGTAGACAATATTGCGAAGGCACCATGGAAATATTGGGCTCAAACGAGCCCTTTTTCTATTGCACTCAAGACATCAACAGAAGTATTAAACTGGCAACACCTCTCGAAGCGTATTGACCAATACACTCACTATTTGAATGACTTGGGTGTAACTCGGGGGGATGTGCTGACTTTGGTTGGCAAGAACCAAGTAGAAACACTGTTGTTTTATCTTGCCTCCAAACAGTTAGGCGCGCTCGCTGCGCTGACCATGGAACAACCACTAGATAAGTTGCAGGGTAAGCTTGCTACACTTTACAGGCCTGATCAAACTCGGTTTATCTGGTTTTCTCAGGAGTGCGCTTCGACCTTTTCTGAACATGATATACAAAAACTCAAGGCAACATTGCTTTCACCGCCTGTAGTATCACAGCAAGAGAGTGATTCGTTGACTGAAGATAGCTATCATCATGACCGGCTCGCTTCAGTAGTATTTACTTCTGGCTCTACAGGGGAGCCTAAAGCTGTGGTTCATACACATCGACAGCATCTTGCGTCTGCAGAGGGCTTGTTGCAGGAGTTCATTTTCACTCAGCAAGATGCTTGGCTGTTATCGCTTCCGCTGTATCACGTCTCTGGATTAGCGATTGTCTATCGTTGGCTATATGTCGGAGCAACACTAAAAGTCGGTTCAGGGAAACTTGTTGATGATATTCAGGGCGTATCACACGCTTCTTTGGTTGCGACTCAGCTCAAACGGTTATTGGATGATGATGCACATTTGTCATTGACACATGTGCTACTGGGCGGCAGCCACGTTGATCACGAGTTGGCACTACGAGCAACAGGGCAAGGCATTGAGACATGGTTAGGTTATGGGATGACGGAGGCGGCCTCTACCGTTACCGCAAAGAGAATTGACAGCACCAGTAATGCTGGACATGTATTGAAGCACCGTAAGATAAAATTAGTTGACCAACGCATTTTTATTGGCGGTAAGACATTAGCGGCAGGGTATTTCCATCAAGGACATGTTACCCCATTTCTGGATGAGAAAGGCTGGTTTGACAGCAAGGATCTTGGCGAGTGGCAAGGTGATGAATTAAAGATAATCGGCCGTGCCGACAATCAGTTTATCTCTGGTGGTGAGAATATCCATTGTGAAGAGATTGAAGCCGCTTTGAACCAAATTGATGGTGTAGTGCAGAGTATAGTGGTTCCAGTCGAAGACGCGGAGTTTGGTCATAGACCAGTAGCTGTGATTCAGACCAATGGATTGCGCAGCAAGTCGGAGTATGACCAGCACTTGCAATCAAAGTTAGAGAAGTTTAAATGGCCAGTGGAATACCATGTAATGCCAGAAACTCTACTAGAAGGTGGGATCAAAATTTCACGTAAGGCCGTGAAAGAGTGGCTGTTGTCATCACTTCAGCATTAGTCAATTTTGCTATGTATTAGTCATAAAGAGAATTTCGTATCCTTATAACTCTGAATCATAATTATGCTTCTTAGTGGAGAGAAAATGCATAAGGTTCAGGATGGCAAAGCTAGTTTTAATTGCGGCAGTAGCACTACAAATTGGTATCGCGATAAGTAGTGAAGGGCTAGCCCGCTCTCTTGCAGAGCTGACGGCATTTTTGATCGCTATTGCGTTGGTCGTTATATACAAAAATAGCAAACGGGAAATACCGCCCCCTCAACGCGATAAGCAGACCACCAATATCTAAAACAGTAACCAACTTAGAGAAGTGGTAGAAATTAGCACCCACAGAGTCACACCAAACAACAGCGGCTTAGCTCCAGCTGACTTTAGTTTTGAAATTGAAATGCTGCAACCTATCAAGAACAGACATACAACCAACGCTTGCTTTGCTCCAATGAAAATGCCGTGATAGACCATTTCAAATTGAGGAAAGAAGTCGCTAAACGCGATAGCTGCACAGTACCAAAAAATGAAATAAGGGATAGCTAGTTTTTTCTTTCCATTCTCTTTTTGGCCTCTTGAAAAGATGACGGCACTGATCAAAGCAACAGGAATGATCCATAAAGCGCGCGCGAGTTTCAATGTTGTTGCCGTAGTTAGCGCTTCTTCCCCATAGGCCGAGGCAGCCCCGACAACAGAAGATGTGTCATGAATGGCAATCGCAGCCCATGTGCCAAACGTGTGTTGATCTAGCCCTAAAGCATGTCCAATCACAGGAAACACAAAGAGTGCAATGGAGTTCAGGACAAATACCGTTGCCAGTGCTAATCCAATCTGCTCGTCTTTCGCTTTAATCGCCGGTGCCACAGCAGCAATTGCGCTACCACCACAAATTGCAGTACCTGATGAGATTAAGTAAGCGGTTACTCGCTCCAATTTAATTACCCTGGCAATGAGAGTGCCCATGATCAGTGTGCCTGTAATAGTGGCGATGATCAGGCCGATACCATCCGATGTGACTGCAAGTGCTTGCTCAAAGTTGATGCCAAAGCCTAAGCCAATAATCGAGTAAGACAGCAGCTTTTTAGTAAAAGAAGCGATGGGCAGCTCGGAAGGCACAAAACCAAAACTTGCGAGTAGAAAACCGATAACTAGAGCAATGGGAGAGGAGGCAAGAGGGGTTAGACAAAAAAGTAACGCCAATCCAAACAGGAGGTAGTTTCTATTCAAGGTTTTTATTCGCTGTTGTGAATGAAAGGGAGAGTATATCGCACTGGGTGTGGTCAGTTTGTCTTAATGATTTGAACACATGTTCAGTTATCCTAAACATGTGTTCAAGTGTATTTATCGCCAGTCGCCTCTAAGTTGATGCACTTTATCGAACATTGTTTTTGCCGTTGCTTCATTTGGTGGCACCGGTTGTCCTGCCTCAATTTCTAGCTTTGACCAAAATCGAGTCGGTAAGCCACAGCATGCGCGACCTTTTGCGCGGCTGAAATAGCTTCCCCATAAGCCTTTAAGTGCAACAGGTATGACGGGTACTGGGCTACGACGTAGAATGATATCAATACCTCGCATGAATTCATTCATTTCACCATCTGAAGTTAATCTTCCTTCAGGGAAAATACAGACGATATGACCTTCGCTTAGCGCAGCTTCCACATCGTTAAATGCACGTCTGATAGAGCTTCTGTTACTCGCTGAAATTGGAATTACCCCAGTTCGACGTAAAAAGCGCCTTAATGGAGGTAGGTTGGCGTAATCTTCCTCCATCACAAAACGAATCAACCTTGGGCATACCGCACTAAGTAGCAATGCATCCATGTAGCTTACATGATTACATACAATCAATGCCCCACCATGCTCGGGTAGGTTGTGTAGATTCTTATGCTTAACTCGATAGATGGTGTGCGTAAGCATCCACATGACAAAGCGAACTACAAAAATAGGAATTTGCAAAAAGATGTAAGCGGCAACTAAGAAATTTAAAATGGCTAACAATGCAAACAGCTGAGGAATTGTCATCTTGATTACACTTAGGCACACAATACCTAAGACAGCGCTGCCGACCATAAACAGAGAGTTAAAGATGTTGAGCCCTGCGATGACTTGAGCACGTTCGGTTTCCTTTGCTCGATGCTGCATTAATGCGTAAAGCGGCACGATAAACAAACCGCCTGAAGCGCCAATCATCAATAGGTAGAAAAATAATGGCCAAAAAGGCTCATATCTAAAGAAGTCTACAAAGTTATGGAAAATAGGTAGATCATTGGGAATGGAAGTGGCCATTAGGTACCCAAATACCGTAATGCCAAATGCACCAATTGGCACAATACCGACTTCTATACGATGGTTTGAGATCCAATTGCAAAGTAGCGACCCTAGCGCGATACCAATGGAAAATAGAGCGAGCAAGAAAGACACCGCACTCTCGGTGCCATTTAGGTAAATCTTAGTGAAATTCGGGAATTGTGTTAGATATGCGGCGCCTAAAAACCAAAACCAGCTTATTGCCATTATGCATTGAAAAACAACTCGATCGGATTTGGCGATAGAGAGCGTGTGTTTGGTTTGCTTGTATGGTTGCCAACGAAAAGAGAGATTGGGCGCGCTGGCTGCAGCAAAGGGGATTGAGCGGCTCGACAAGTAGCCTAACAATGCGAAGATCACGACACAAAATGCGGCAAGGTATTTTGCGTTGTCTGCAGAGGCTATAATCCCAGCGCCTAAGGTGCCAATAAGGATGGCGATAAAGGTACCAGCTTCAACAAGAGCGTTGCCGGGCACTAACTCTTTAGCATTTAACTTTTGAGGCAAAAGGGCATATTTAACTGGGCCAAAAAATGCTGACTGTGTGCCCATTAAAAACAGTAGCAATAAAAGCACACCATAACTTTCGGTTATGAATCCGATGGCACCCAACAGCATAATGGCTATTTCAAATAGTTTGACCTTACGAATAAACCATGACTTTTCATATTTGTCGGCTAATACGCCAGCGGAAGCAGAGAACAGAAAGAACGGTAGAATGAACAAGCCTGCCGCAAGGTTGATGAACAAATTGCTCGAAATAGGCAGTGCACTGGAGCCCGCGAATGCGACAAACAACAGCAAAACGTTTTTAAAAATATTGTCGTTGAAAGCGCCAAAAAACTGAGTAATGAAATAGGGCAGGAACTTTCTCTGCGTAAGTAACGACGGCTGTCTGTCGGATGACATGGATAATCCTTTGCTACCAGTTCGTGAGATAGTTAGAAAGAAGATTACTGATCAACTCTTTGCCATCAATCGGTTCACTAGAGAAAAACTTATCATCAACACTGAGTAAAGTAATGCCATGTACGCCAGACCAAAGGACTCGACTCGCTTGAATCACTTCGGATTCAGTACGATGTGGTGCGATTTGAGCCAATAGTGACTCTAGCATTCCCGTCATACCATCGATACGTTTGGCATGCCATTCCGGAAGTTCTGCTCCATTCATGTTGTGTTCGAACACTAACTGCCAACGGTATGGGTGTTTTTGAGCAAAATCGTGGTAGCAATAAGCGAGTTCAAAAAGCGCTTGATGGGAATCTTTGCTGTCATTAGTCGCTTTGCGTGCTTCTTGAGATAACTCATCTAAAGTTTGAGCGACAACATGAAGCAGTAGCAAATTATAATTACCAAAAACATTTACCAATGTGCTTGGCACGTAACCAATCATGTTAGCGATTTTACGAAGACTGAGTTCGTGGTAAGAATTCTCATCTAAAAAGTTTTTGACCGTTGTTAACGTCAAATTCACTAACTCTTCTCGGGTGTGATCGTTTCTGCGCGCCATACTCTCAAACTACTTTATTGAACATCGTTCAATATGATAGTCAGCTACCTATTAACCGTCAACAAGGCAATGTATCCAAGTGTCCTCAAGGTGTAGGATTCTGAGCTGTGTCACTGATTCTAATTCAAGTAAAACAATCTGGAGTATTAGTGAACTTATTCCATACTTTTTTTACATTGATCAAGCGCATTCAGCTGAATTGTAAGCAGTGTGAGCAGTCTGCATTTTTGGCAATATTCTGATACATGTCAGCTTCTATAAGCTATTTTCATCAATCGGTATACAGAGTATGATGACTTAAAAATCATCTTTGGCGTGCTACTGTTTGAAACAACGATTGTTTCGTCTTGAAAATGGGGCACTATCTTAGATAGCTAACTTTAAGGATAACGATGAAACGTTTATTTTCTATTGTTGCTTTATTGATGTTTACTGTTGCTGTAACGCCTATCGCGGAAGCGAAGAAGTTTGGTGGCAGTAAGTCTTTCGGTAAGAGCTACAAAACTGCACCAGCACCGAAACAACAGCAACAAAACACCAATACGGTCGGCAAAGATCAGACGACAAAGTCTTCAAGTAAGAAAGGCCTTATGGGTGGTCTGCTAGGCGGACTTCTTGCTGGTGGTCTACTTGCTGCATTCTTTGGCGGTGCTTTTGAAGGTATCCAGTTTATGGATATCCTAATTATTGGTTTGATTGCCTTTGTCATCTTTAAACTAATGCGCGGTATGCTAGGTGCGAAGCAGGGCAGTATGAACCAGCATCGTCAACAGCCTGCATTTGGTGGCAACGCATCTAAGTTTGAGCAACCAAACATGCAAAACTTTGAGCAACAACCAAACACAAATAATGGTGGCTTTGGTGGTTTTGGCGCTCAAACAGACGTACCACATAACTACCCACCGGGTTTTGACCAAGCAGCGTTCATTAGTGGTTCTCGTGAACACTATCGAATCCTGCAAGGTGCGTGGAATCACAACCAGCTAGAAACTATTGAAGAATATGTTTCTCCAAGCTTGTTTGAAGACCTAAAAGCAGAGCGCGCGAAGCTCGACGGTGAGCAGCATACTGACGTAATGTACGTTGATGCGGAGATCGTCCGTGCTGATTACGATGCAAATAAAGCACAGCTTAGTCTGCAGTTTAGCGGTCGTTACCGTGACACAGTAGAAGGTGTTGAAGAAGAAATCGAAGATATCTGGCACCTAGAGCGTGACTTGACTGCGCCTAATGCGCCATGGTTAATCGTTGGTATTCAAGGCTAGTCACCTTTAAACCAATTTAGTCACTAGTAAAAATCCCGCATCCCCTGCGGGATTTTTTGTATCTATCATTTATATTTCTTGTACGTGTTTTTATACAAACATCACTAATTGAGTCCGTTTGGTAATTTTGCGAGCCCACTTTTTCTAGTAAGTCCTCAAGTGTTTTCCTATTTATATTGAACATTCATATTAAGGCCATACGAACTAACAAAATCAAAATAGCTAGTACATTGTTTGTAGGGTAAAGATCTGCTCCTCAGCCTTTTGTTTGTGGAGTTTCACATGGGGTTGGTTGCTTTAGTGAGATTGAGTATAGGTTATACCAATCGTAGTAAATAACTGGTCATTCTAGCTTGTTAAAATACTCGATAACTGCGTTGCAATTTTTGATTGTAG
>NZ_JAWOTK010000032.1:0-35200 GCF_033338855.1 Vibrio sp. Vb0937
TTTTATCAGGAGGACGAAGACGATGAGAATAAAGGATATTCTCGATAGCCGTTTGGTGCTGTCGTTCTGGTATAACCTAGACTACTGCTTGTCTCTTCTTAGTAAAATCTCTTCTCGTTGATTTCCTCAATGCAATCGCATTGAAAAGCATTCTATCTATTTGTTTTTTAGTCTTACGTGAAACTGCGTAGGACAATGCGTATAAGGAAATTAACAATGAAACGTATTCCAGAACCTTTCCGTATCAAAATGGTTGAGCCAATCAAAATGACGACTTTGTCAGACCGTGAAGTCGCGTTAAAAGAAGCGGGCTATAATCCATTTCTTCTTCGTAGTGATGATGTTTATATCGATTTGCTGACTGACTCTGGCACTGGTGCCATGAGTGATAATCAGTGGGCTGGCATCATGATGGGGGATGAATCCTATGCGGGGAGTCGAAATTACTACAACCTGTGTGATGCAGTGGAGCACTTCTTCGGTTATAAGCTCACCGTGCCTGCACACCAAGGGCGTGGTGCCGAGCAAATTTTGTTCCCCGCTTTGATTGAGCGTATGCGTCAGGTGCGTGGTGGCGAAACGCCAGTATTTATCTCGAACTACCATTTTGATACCACCGCGGGTCACATTGAACTCAATGGCGGTAAAGCGATTAACGTGGTAACGGAAGAAGCATTCGACACCACTACGCCTTATGATTGGAAGGGCAATTTTGATATCGATAAGCTGGTGGCAACAATTGAAGCGCACGGTTCGCATAACATCTGTGCAATTATCACCACGATTACTTGTAATAGCTCCGGTGGTCAGCCTGTGTCGATGGAAAACATGCGCAGTGTGTACGAGATTGCAACCAAGCACGATATTCCAGTGGTGATTGACTCGGCTCGTTACTGTGAGAACGCTTACTTTATCAAGCAGCGTGAAGCGGGTTACGAGAATAAATCGATTCTGGAAATCATCCGTGAGATGTACCAGTACGGTGATATGCTCACCATGTCAGCTAAGAAAGACCCGATGGTAAACATTGGTGGCATGTGTTGTATTCGTGATCATAAGGAGTTGTTCCAGGCGGTGCAGACGCGCTGCGTACCCATGGAAGGATTTGTGACATACGGCGGCATGGCTGGGCGTGATATGGAAGCGCTCGCTCGCGGTTTGTATGAAGCCGCGGACGAGGATTTTCTTCACTATAGAATTAGCCAAGTTCAATACTTAGGTGAGCGCTTACGTGAAGGCGGTATTCCGATTCAATACCCAACGGGTGGTCATGCGGTGTTTGTGGATGCCGCTAAGATTTTGCCACATATTCCAGCGGATCAGTTTCCTGCGCAGGTATTGTGTAATGCTTTGTACTTGGAAGCGGGTATTCGAGCAGTAGAGATAGGATCGTTGCTGCTTGGTCGAGATCCGGAAACGGGTAAACAAAAAGCGTCAGAGCTTGAGTTGATGCGTTTGACCATTCCACGTCGTGTCTACACAAACGATCATATGGATTACATTGCGGATGCGATTATCGAACTGAAAAATCGTGCACATGAGTTAAAAGGGCTCACTTTCGAGTACGAGCCACCAGTGCTGCGCCACTTTACTGCTCGATTTAAAGAGATCGATTAACTCAAGTTTAAATCTAGATAAGCAAAAGGCCGCGAGTTTCACGGCCTTTTTCGATTCGTTTATTTCTTAGCGTTACAGTTACGCTAACTCTAATGTGATGCGAACGAACTGGTCGTCTTGATACTGCACTTCATAATTGAAGGTACCACTGGCGTAAATGCTGCCAAGGAAAAGTGAGCGTTGACTCATTGGTCCGCGGAACAGCATCGAAATAGGAGCGATTAGGGCGTTATTATCATCGAAGTGCTGATTTAAGTTCTCAGAAAGCACACACAGCAAACAGCCGTGTTGGTCGTGAGATAAGTCGACGTCTTCCGGTCGCGATAATAACACGGTAGTCCCCAGTTTCTTCTCAATCTCGTTGATCAGCAGCAAGTAGCTATCTAGATCGGGTTGAGGATTTCTGGGTTTGTCTGCACCGACGCAGCGCTCGAGTAATTCTTCCAGATTTCCGTTCTCACCTTTTGCCTGCTGAGTCAAAGATTTTAACGGCTTTTTAATCAGCTTATAGCGATTACTCTTCAGTTTTGGTTTCAGCCATTTCTGAAGTAAGTCATTACGTTCTTTAAGGGAGAGGCCATGCGAGGACGCGTGAATTTTAAAGTGCAGGTGTAATAAAGCGTGAACCGCAAGCTCACTCAGAAGTTGGTTAGCATCTGTAGACTGTCTTGCCTGCTTAGAACTTTGCATTACACTCGAACAAAATTAGGGAAGAAGGATAATGGTGCCGAGAGAGGGACTCGAACCCTCACACCAAAGGCACTAGCACCTCATGCTAGCGTGTCTACCAATTTCACCATCTCGGCATCATGATGCTCTGAATACTCAGAGGCCTCGAAAGAAGCAACGCGAATTATAACCAAAATCCACCTGTTGGCGAGAGCAAAATGACGAATTTTGGCTCTTTCGAGTTTGATTGCATATTTATTGGTCACTTTTATGTTTTTTACCATCAACGCCTATCCTTATGCCCTTACTTTTATTAATGGTATGACGACAAAAGAGTACTTTTGCCTAAATTTTGAACGCTTGAACGTTTGCGTAAATAAATGTGATGAATATCTCTTTTTGTTGGCTATACTTGCGTCCCGTTTAAGCGGGAATTAGGGTTTAGTTGTTCAGGACCCTTACCCATACAAGCCGTCACATGGAGCAGGCCAAGCAACATGCTCGCCAGCAGTGAATGACCCCACGGACCGGACCAGCTACGTTCAATTGCTTGTATAAGGTAAAAATAAGATGTCGAACTATTCGTTCTGTCTACATTCTGGATCTAAAAGTGAGTTATCACTCGCTGCGTTGTCCCTTTCTTCTGCCAATTCCTTTGGCTCTTTTTTCTTTTTCAACGTTTAGTAGGTCCAGCTCATGAGTGTTCTATTTAGTCTATTTGGTATTGTTGCACTGCTAGGTTGTGCTTTCCTACTTTCTGAGGGTCGTTCTTCCATTAATTGGAAAACTGTATCTCGCGCCTTGATGCTACAAATGGGGTTTGCTGCTTTGGTGCTCTATTTCCCGTTGGGTCAAGCGGCGCTGGCGAGTTTAAGTAATGGTGTCGCGGGGCTACTCAGCTTTGCTGATGAAGGGATTAAATTCCTCTTTGGTGACCTCGCTTCTTCTGGCTTTATCTTCGCTATCCGTGTCCTTCCTATCATCATCTTCTTCAGTGCTCTTATCTCCGCCCTTTACTATTTGGGCATTATGCAAAAAGTGATTCAATTTATTGGCGGCGCTATCCAGAAGTTCTTGGGTACGAGTAAAGCAGAGTCTTTGGTTGCAACAGGGAACATTTTCTTATCTCAAGGCGAGTCACCACTTCTTATTCGTCCATTTCTTTCTAACATGACTCGCTCTGAACTGTTTGCCGTGATGGCTGGTGGTATGGCTTCAGTGGCGGGCAGTGTGCTTGGTGGTTATGCTGGTTTGGGTGTCGACCTCAAATACTTGATCGCGGCAAGCTTTATGGCAGCACCAGGTAGTTTGATGATGGCAAAAATCATCGTTCCTGAGCGTCAAACGCCAAGCGATTACAACAATATTGAGCTAGATAAATCAGAAGAAAGTAACGTTATTGATGCGCTAGCAAGCGGTGCCATGGGCGGTATGAAAGTTGCCGTTGCTGTTGGTACCATGCTTATCGCTTTCGTGAGTGTTATCGCGATGGTGAACACGGGGCTAGAAAACTTGGGCGAGATACTTGGTTTCTCTGGCGTAACGCTACAAGCGATTTTTGGTTATTTGTTTGCACCTCTAGCGTGGTTGATTGGTGTGCCAAGCCACGAAATCCTAGCTGCGGGTTCATACATTGGTCAGAAAGTGGTGATGAATGAGTTTGTTGCGTTTATCGATTTTGTGCAGCACAAAGCGACACTGTCTGAGCATACTCAAATTATTATCACTTTTGCGTTGTGTGGTTTTGCGAACATTGGCTCAATTGCGATTCAGTTGGGTTCTATCGGCGTGATGGCACCTGAGCGCCGCAAAGATGTTGCAAGTCTAGGCCTAAAAGCGGTTGCTGCTGGTACACTCGCTAACCTGATGAGTGCGTGCTTAGCGGGCATTTTTATCTCTCTCTAATTTAGATTGAAGATACACACTAAAAACCCGCCTAAATGGCGGGTTTTGTTATTTCTAAGGCTTGGGCATTAAGCCGTAAGGTATCGATTTAAAAGCCTCTGGGTGCTCTTGATAAGTTGGCGCTTTATGTACCCCTTTCCAATCGAGCAGCATGATGGCTAGTACGTTACGGTGTTCGCCGTACTTGAGATCAAAGTTACCGTCGACCGACGGAATCATCCCTTTTTCTGCGTTGATTGCGTGACGAATGGCTTGGCGGGTTTTCTTTACGACCGGATCATGGTCCAAGCCTGCTAACAAAAACGAAATGCCGACTTCCGCAATCACGTCTTCTTTGGCGCGCAGTAGGATAGTGTCGATATTGTTGCGAAAGTAATCATAAATCCATTGGTGTTTCTTCTCGCTTACTCGCTCCTGATAATACTGTGAATCGGCAAAGATGATGTGCGTCATACCATAAAGTTTGTTCCAATACTGCTGAGCTGAAAGCATCTTATCTTTATCGTCGGGGTAGGTGTCACGGAAGGTTTGAGTGAATTCCTCGACCACATCTTGCTCTCCTAACTGACGAAGCCAGTAGACTTGGTTTGCAAGCTGAGCTGCCCATGCTTCTATCATCTCTTTGTCCGTAACGTAACGCGAGAAATCGTAGCGCCTAATAATTTTTCTCAGCGTTTTGTCTTGTTTATGCTTTAGGCCATATTCGTTTGCTCTTGCCATTGCGCCAAGCAAATCCACACCAAGATAAAGGTACTCAGGATGGTGTTTAGTCACGGTATAGCGTCGCTGACCTCGTTCGGTTTCTTTCTCTTGATACGTGGTCAGCCTTTGAGATGAATAGAGAATGATGTCTTCTGGTTCAACAACTTCATTAGCAAATTGGTTTAACCGGCTGGCTACTTGTGCCATGTCGGTCCAAATGGCAGCGTGATATTTCTCATCTAATGTTTGGCGGTACATGCGTAAGCCAAAATGGCCCTCTTTAAACGCCGGGAGAGTGAACAGTTCTTGTTCGTAGGTACTACGAATCAACTGCGCTGATTGAGTATTATCGAGAAGCGGTACGTCTTCCTGTGATGCCTGAGCAGCAAAGGTAAGTGAGCAAGAGAGTAAGACCGCTAAGCTAAGAGGTTTAATACGCATAAATCCATTCCCTATGAAGTCCTGAACCTAAACCTACCATCAATATTAATTGAGAATGTAAAAGCTGAGTCAATAGTTGAAAATTTGCCTAAAAGTCAGGTTGATACGTTCATCTTTGGTTTTCGCGGTTTTTGGTACGCAGTGCTTCCAGTGATGCTGAAGCTCGCCAGCCATAATCAGTAAGGAGCCGTGAGAAAGCTCGTATTCAATCTCAGTTTTACAATGTAAATTTCTAAGCAAAAATCGACGTGTTTCACCTAAGTTCAAAGATGCGATAACAGGGTTTCTACCTAACTCTGGTTCATTATCTTGGTGCCAGCCCATTGAGTCTTGGCCGTGTCGATATAAGTTAGCGAGAACAGAATTAAAAGTGACATCAGCAACTGATTCACAACGCACTTTGAGCTGAGTTAACTCAGGAGTCCAAGGGTGAGGCTGCATGGTTAAGCCTGAGTAAGTATATGCTGCATCACCGTGCCACGCTTGTAAGCGAGGTTGAAGTACTGACTTGCCGAACATAGTAATGTGTTCTTGGTGCCATGGCAGTGTCTTTCGAAGTTGGTCAAAGTAATTATCCGCCTCAAGATGGTTAAGAAATTGAGGATCATAATAAAGTTTTCCTCTTTCTACTTCTTGCCATAGATCGCCGCCAAATAAATCGCCTTGTTGATGCATCATCTCACACCTAAAACATAAAAGTTGTCAATCACTGTTACCTTTCTGATTATGATTGGTTATTCTTGTGATAATAAGAATTTTAACAATAAATAAAAAATCTCGTAGTTGTATACGAGTTGTGGGGAGAAAATGCGTTATTTACCCAGAAAGCGATGCTATTTTGCATTGTTCTTCCTCACCTTTTTCGCTTTGTGTATTGGGGTTATTGAGCTGTTAAATCGAAACCAGCAAGAGCTTCACAAAGAGCGAGTTCAAGTTGAGGCCAAAGAACAACTTTCCATTCTCCGTTCCAATTTGGAAGCGGTACTTATGGCGGATATCTACAAAGCCAGTACTTTAGCGACACTCATTACTTTACTTCCTAAAAACCAAGAAGAAGAATTGAGTATCGCCGCTCACCGAATCCTAAATAAAAGTAAACATATTACAATAATCGGTATCGCGAAAAATGATGTAATTAGTCACGTATTTCCACGCCAAGGTAATGAGCGCCTAATCGGCCTTGATTACCGCGCAGTGCCACAGCAGTGGGTACAGGTGCAAAAAGCCAAGGATGTACAAGAAATTTTCATCGCAGGGCCCGTTACATTGATCCAAGGTGGCCGAGGTTTGATCGTGCGTGTGCCTGTTTTTCTTGATCCTCCAATGAATCAGGACTACTGGGGAGTGATCAGTGCGGTGATTGATTTCGATGCTCTGATGAGAGAAACCGGCGTAATTGATTTCTCGTATCGTTACCCTTTAATGATCCGTGGTTACGATAGCGGTGGCTCATTTGGTGATGCTTTCTTTGGCGCGCAAAGTGTAAATAGCATGGTATATGCAAAAGAGATGGTTCATTTTCCTTATGGTGGGTGGAGTATGGTGGTTTTCTCTGGAGGCAAAGCTGATCGCCAAATCTCTTGGCATCAGTTGCATTTAGCTAGAGTAATCGGCTATCCCATTATATTCGCACTTAGCCTCGCGCTGTTCGCCATTTATCGACTGTATACCATTGCAGATGACAGAGCTTTACACGATGAACTCACGAATTTACCAAACCGTCGCTATTTTATGAAGTTTTACAAGCAGCAGTTCGAAATAGCGAAACGTTATAAAAAGCGTTATAGCTTCGCCTTAATTAATATTGACCTAGATAGGTTTAAACACATTAACGATACCTATGGTCACGACGCAGGTGACAAAGTTTTAATCGCTACGGCTGAAAGGGTAAAAAGCTCTCTGCGTAAATCAGACATCGTGGCCAGAATGGGCGGTGATGAGTTTTTAGTTGTAGTCCATCACCCTGGAACGGAAGAAAATGTTCAGTCCCTTCTACAAAAACTTCGATTAGCGCTATGCTCGACGCCCGTCATTTACGATGAAACGCTTATCTATTTGAAAGCCAGTATTGGGTACGCGATATTTGACCCGAAAATGTCATCTCCTGAGCAAATGATGAAAATAGCCGATGAGAGAATGTATCAACAAAAGCATGGCGGATGAGCCTGAACCCAGTTTCAATAAGGGGTTAGAAGAATGGTAAAGTTGGGAGCCCGAAATCTCATCATCATTGAGGTGCAAGAATATGTGACTTCATATGTTCACAGACACTTTGCTGAGAGAATCGTTATTAGCAGTGCATTAAGTGGCATATTTGCATAATATTGCATTTTGCAAATGCAGTTTGCGAAATTAATGGTTAATAAAGCAACGATATGCATCTGGATCTACTAAAAAACGGCTTTTTAAAAGTTGGCACGCATCGTGCTTTACTTAGAGTGACCCTTATTAAGCCGAGGGTCACCTAGCCAACTGACGTTGTTAGTGAATACAAATTGTTCACAAGTATATACCGCCAATCACGTATATTGTGATTGGCGTTTTTTCTTTCTAAAGACCGATGATATTCACGTCGTTGCCCGTCTCATCAGCTTCTCCGCACTTGCTGTAACAACTAGGTTGTCTTGGACAAACCGCCCCTCTGGAGCAGATCAACCTTGCTTGGGTTTGAATCCCGCGCTCTATCCAGTTGATGTTTAATATCTTAGCGATAGTCGTTAAGTCTTTTTTGATGTGGGGAGGAATAACACTACTTCCGCCGGAAGCGACACAAAGGGACTTAAGTTCTTCCGCTATGGAAACGGCATCGCCACCTTGTGCAGAAATGGCAGGGTTAAGATCAATACCGGCACATAGCACGCGATTATTCCCCGCAGGATCAAATACGTTGACCGATTCGCAGCAGTAGATACGTGGCTCGTCACCAACATTTAAAATCGAAATTTGCGCTGAACTTGTATCCAAAGGCTGGGAAAGGCGTCGGAATACCGCCCAGTGCTGGCAAGGGTCGTTCACTTTGCGCATGTTGCCCCAAGGCAATGGAATACCATTTCCGCGATACACGGCTTTTAACTTGCCAGGGCCATAGGCATCAAAATAGTGCCAATGAGGGTAAGGAGAGACCACCGTCATGCGACGCATTGCAACGGAAGGAGAAACCCCCGCCTTTTTGTGAACATCAATCTCGTAACCAGAACGGTCAAGCAACTGACGAAAGGGTACTTTGGGGCAGAGTAGGGCACCGGCAAAGAAGCTGGACTCAAAATCACGCCAAGCTTGCAGGATATCTTGCGAATTGAGTTCAGAGTTCGACACAGGGCTGTCCATTTGCTCCCAATTGTTTTGATGCCCGATAGATAAAACGTTATTCATTGCATCGCTGCTATGGAGCACTCGATGGCCGATATATACCGCCAAGTCATACTTCAATCGGGTTGGATAGTCACGCATTCGTTTATTGAGATAAATAGTCCCAGGTGGCTCCATGAAAGACGTAATCAACTGTTTGGCGCTGACGCCCAGTTCATCAATCACATCTTGTGGCGCTCGGTCTACCCAGCGAATATCCAACCCCATGCTTTTTGCAATGTCGATCAGATCTTCCACTGACAGATTAAGTCGCTTTAAGCCCACTTCTTCCGCTGCCCGTTCTAAGTCTGGGAAATGGTTTTGGTGGTTCTCTTGGTGTGCGCGGATCAGTAAGTGGGCGAATTGACGCCCTGTGATACCTGTTTGGGAGAGCATTTCTGGTATCGCGATTTGAAGAATATCATTGGAGAACAGGAAGCTCGGCTCCAGCGCCATGCCACTAATCCCACCACGATTCCCTTTGTTGGGTGTGATGGCTTCTAATTCGGGTTCATCATCTAAAAACCACGCAGGATCTTTTTGAAAAACTTCCGCGATCACTTCGAGCATATCGATACTCGGTACGCGTTTTCCGCGCTCAATCATCGAAAGGTAAGAAACCGAAGGAGCGTACTCTGGATTAATTCTTACACAACGGGCAGACAAATCTTCCATCGTTAAATGGTTGTTTTTTCTTAGATTACGAATTTTCGTACCAAGAAAATGAGACTGACGAATAAGGCTTTTTGACACAGACATTTTGTAAAATTCACATTGTAAAATTTTTGTTGTGAAATTGTAGTCAATATTTCGCTAGTCTACATAATGAGCAGGCAAGGAAATTAACCATCCACTTCACAGAATTGCCTGAAACTTAAATAAAGGATTTAAGTTTTTACTCTAGGACGAGTTTTTAAGTGCGAGGATATGACGATGAATATGCTGAACTTCGATAAAAAAGAGATGCAACAACAACAACGCCCATTTATCGCTGAAGCCGTATTTGCCGTCGAAGCGGTAAGTGCTGAGCAGCAGAGTGAGAAACAAGTAAAAGCGAAGCAACTACTAGACCGCATGTTTCCATTGGAGAACGGGTCGCACCAAGATGTATCAAGTTACGTGATTGATTACCGCCATGTTTTGGCTTATTTCAAAGACGGTACACACAGCGGCCTGAAAAGCCCAAAACACTTCGTGGCGTACACTGGTGAAAAGGAAGATCCAAAGTCTATTTTGTTCAAAGATGATTCGGGCAATCATGTAGAAGTGCTGTTTGGCTGTCATAAAGGCACTGGTTGCGTGGAATTAGTGGACATTGATGATATTCAATTGGAAACTCGCACGACGTTTCATCCTGAACTAACTGGCAATGCACCAACCGCGATGCGCCATTGGATAAGTCTAATCAAAGGCGACAAAAAAGGTAAGCCGATGGCATGCAGTGAAGATAAAGAATATACCGCAAAAAATGGTGACGACTACATTCTAAGTTACTGCTACAGCGTCGATTAAGATACTCATGATTGGATACAAAACCCCCGCACTTTACGTCGCGGGGTTTTCTTTTTCATCGTAAAAGTCGTTTTCGCTTAGTCAGTTTATTTAAATTGGCATCACGCGGTTACGACCGAGTTGTTTTGCTTCATAAAGCTGTTTATCGGCTTTATTGATTAAGGCTTCAGGCGTATCACCCGGCTCAAATTCTGCTACCCCAAAAGAAGCGGTAATGCTGTGAACTTGTGTGCCTGAGCGCTTATCTCTGATACGCAGTTTTTCTATCATCCGGCGTAGTGTGTCTGCATATTGGCGAGCAATTCGCAGAGATTTGTTAGGTACAATTAACGCGAATTCTTCACCACCAAAACGGTACGCACATATCCCATCTCGACAGCTTTGTTGTAGCCGGCGGGCAATGGCTTTTAATACTGTATCGCCAAAAAGGTGCCCGTAATTGTCGTTAAATGATTTGAAATGATCGATATCAAGCATGATCAAGGTCATTGCCTGATTTGATGCAATAAGTGAAGAGAGATCTTTGTCAAATGCTCGGCGGTTGTATAGGTTTGACAAACCATCGAACAACGCATCTTGCTGTACTTCAGCCAGTTGGTTTTTGAGGCGAGAAATTTCTTCACTCGCGTTAGTCAATTGGCTATTCAAAAACTTTGTTGAGTGACGAATTTCGTGTGACTCTGCGACAAGTTGACGAATCACTACCATCACTTCTTCAATGCTTAGGCTATTGTCCTCAACTTTTTCCAGTTTATTAAAGCTTTTGTCTACCATCTCAGAAAAGGAGGAAGTATCTGAAATTGTATCGCTCATTGAACTGGATACTTCATGTAGCAGAACTTCTACATTGGTTCTAAGATCTTCAAGGCTGGTTTCTGCTTTGCTGGCCACATAGTTGTTGTAAAGCTGTTTATTGGTTGCTGGCGGGCAAATACCGTAGTTTTCTAACACCGTGTCTAACTCAAAGTTGAGTTCTGGAATGGTCTTGTCAACGTAGGTATACCAAAGCGCGTAGTTGGCTGGCGTGGCAGCAACATGGTTTTTGATCATCAGTGGGACCGCTTTTTTTAAATTAGCGGTTGATTTCTTAAACTCGTCGGTCATTTCTGCGATGGTACTAGCAAAATGGGATTGGGCTTAGATTAACGGATATTAACTAATGTCGCTTTAATTTTTATCACTTTTGCATGGTTTATATAGAAAATGAGTGATTAAGATCGTGATCAATACCGTTGGATTCAAATTTTATAAAATATCAGTATGAAACATGTACAGGCATTTGGTGGTATTGCGTGTTTGAGATATCCAGCAAATGGATTCCGTGTGAACGTTAGTAACCTAATGATCGTCAAACTCTCGTTTTCGTATAAAAGCAAGTAAATCAAAAGGCTTAACGTCAGGGTCTCCGTGAAAAGAACTCGTAGACGAAGAATTAACATCTGAGGGTGCGAATTGAAAAAGAAAATAGGACTTTATTGGTTCACGAACGACTTGCGATTGCACGACAACCCACTGTTGAAAAGCGCCAGTGTAGAAATGGACGAGTTAATTTGCTTGTATTGCTACCCTTCAATGACGCCTTACTTGCATCACTTTGCGCAGGAAGCCTCTTTCGGGCGTGCGAAATTGCAGTTTCTCGACGCATCGCTTAGTGAACTCAATCAATCTTTGAATCACCTTGGTCAGCGATTATGGGCGGTTGAACTAACGCCCGATCAAGCAATCAAGTATGCTGTTAATCGCTTCGGCGTCACACATATATATGCTGACGCCTTTCCCGGTTCGGATGAGCAACAAGCGTTAGATCGCGTAGCTGAAGGCGCTTCTCATGTAAAAATAAAACAGCAAGCAATCCGGACCCTGTTAAGGGAAGAACAACTGCCATTTGACTTGAGCAATCTGCCTACCACTTTCACGCAGTTTAGAAAGCAAGTTGAAGGTTTAGACATCTCTCGGCCCCACGAGAGTATCCGTTCGTTACCTCCAATTCCTTTAGGTGTGAATCTTCCTTCCGTTACTGCATATTACTTTGACGCAAAAGCTGCGTTTCATGGTGGAGAAAGCCGCGGGCTTGAACATTGTCGCCAGTATTTTGCTTCCACACTAGCCAGTGAATACAAACAAACACGCAACGGTTTAGATGGCATGGATTACTCCACCAAGTTCTCTCCTTGGTTAGCTCATGGGTGCGTTTCTCCGAAAACTATTTATGCCATGTTGAAACGTTATGAAGCGGAGAATGGTGCAAATGATTCAACCTACTGGATTTACTTCGAACTGCTTTGGCGTGAATACTTTTATTGGTATGCCCGTCGACACAAGCGACAGCTCTTCCGATTCGGTGGCATCCAAAATCGAGCACCACTCACCAGCTTTTACGCGCACCGTTTTCAACAATGGAAGAAAGGTGAAACGCCATTTCCTATCGTCAATGCGTGTATGCACCAACTTAATGAAACGGGTTATATGTCGAATCGTGGCAGACAGTTAGTTGCCAGTTGTTTGGTGCATGAGCTTGGCCTCGATTGGCGTTATGGCGCGGCGTACTTTGAGTCACAACTGGTTGATTACGATGTGGCATCAAACTGGGGAAATTGGCAATACCTAGCGGGCGTTGGTGCTGATCCGCGTGGTTCACGACAATTCAACCTCGAAAAGCAAACCGAAATGTACGATCCGCACATGGAGTTCATCGATAGGTGGCAAGGTCGTTGTCCTGGCGCGCATTTGGATAGTGTAGACATGGTCGATTGGCCGATTGTGATGGGCAGCAGTGACAAAGCTTCGTCATCGGAGAAACCGTAATGCAATTTGAAACCGTACGATTGATCTTGGGCGATCAACTTAACAGTGAGCACTCTTGGTTTCAGCAACCGGATGAGCAAGTGCTTTACCTGATTGCGGAGCTCAAGCAGGAGAATACTTACGTCACGCATCATATTCAGAAAGTGTGTGCGTTCTTTTCCGCAATGGAACAGTTTGCGAAAGAGCGTCAGAGTGAAGGTCACCAAGTTCTGTACCTCACATTGGATGACACACAATCCTTCGACGATCTTGAGCAAGTCTTGCAACACTACGTGAGCGAAGTTGGTGCAAGTAAGTTTGAATATCAACGCCCGGATGAATACCGTTTACTAGAGCAGTTAGCCAAACTAAAGCTTGATAGGGTCGTGGCGCGTTGTGTCGATTCGGAACACTTTTTGTTGCCGTTTGAAGAAATAGAATCGCAGTTTCCTCAAGGCAAACACATCATGATGGAGCACTTCTACCGCCGGATGCGAAAGCGCTTCGACATCTTGATGCAAGACGGAAAACCCGTCGGCGGAAAATGGAATTACGATGCCAACAACCGTAACAAGCTCAAAGCCAAAGACATTGAACAACTGCCACAACCTTTGATGTTCAGTACCGACGTGCGCGATATTACTGAGCGGTTGGCAAAACATGACATCAAAACCATCGGAAATCTTGAAGGGGACTTTTTGTGGCCGATTAATCGCGCGCAAAGCTTGTCTTTACTCGCGCATTTCTGCCAAGTCTGCTTGCCGTTGTTCGGCCGTTTTCAAGACGCCATGACAGGCCAGCACGATGCTAAGTGGAGCTTGTATCACAGCCGAATTTCATTCTCGCTCAACAGCAAATTGCTGCACCCGAGAGAAGTCATTGATGCATCACTCAAGGCATTTCACTCCAACGCGGACATCGACATTTCTCAAGTTGAGGGGTTTATTCGCCAAATCTTAGGATGGCGAGAGTACATCCGAGGCGTCTACTGGGCGAATATGCCTCATTACCCGAAAAACAACGAATTGGGCGCAGAAAGAAAGCTGCCAGACTTCTTTTGGAATGGCGAAACTAAAATGGCCTGTATGCGCAATGCGATTGGTCAGTCCCTCGATTACGCCTACGCACACCACATTCAACGTTTGATGGTCACAGGTAACTTTTGTTTGCTAACCGAGATAGATCCAGATCAAGTGGATGAGTGGTATCTCGGTATCTATGTGGATGCAATTGAGTGGGTAGAAATGCCAAACACTCGTGGCATGGCGTTGTTTGCGGATGGCGGTATTGTTGGTACCAAGCCTTACGCGGCGAGTGGCTCTTACATCAACAAGATGAGCGACTACTGTAAGGGTTGCCATTACGACAATAAGGCGAGGAGTGGGGAAGGATCGTGTCCGTTTAACAGCCTTTATTGGCGCTTTATGAATAAGCACGACAAGCGCCTCGCAGCCAATCCACGAATCGGGATGATTTTCCGCTCTTGGGACAACATGGAAGCACAGCAACGCCAAGCGATACTCGATACCGCAGAGCACTACATAGAAAACGTGGAGAACTTGTGATGGAAATACTCATCGTCGGTGGCAATGGTGGAATTGGTTTGGCGATGGTTCAAGAAGCCGCAGCTCGGTTCCCTCAAGCGCACGTGCATGCCACTTATCGTAAGCAGCAACCAGATTGGCAACATCCAAATGTCGTTTGGCATCAAGTGGATGTATCGCAAGACGAGCAGGTAAAAGCGTTCAGTGAGCAGATTGAACACGTCGATTGGTTAGTGAACTGCGTTGGTATGTTGCACACCCAAGAGAAAGGCCCTGAAAAGAATCTTAATTCGCTCGACGCTGACTTTTTTCAGCAAACCATCACGGTTAATACTTTGCCAAGTTTGCTGTTGGCGAAATACTTCACGCCCAAGCTAAAGCGCAGTACTGCACCCAAGTTTGCGACCATTTCGGCCAAAGTTGGCAGCATTAGCGATAATCAGCTCGGTGGTTGGTACAGCTATCGAGCATCGAAAGCCGCATTAAACATGTTCCTAAAAACCATGTCGATCGAATGGCAAAGAATGGTCAAACATGGCACGGTGCTGTCACTTCACCCTGGCACCACAGATACCGCTTTGTCGGCACCTTTTCAAACCAATGTGCCAGAGGGAAAGTTGTTCACGCCAGAGCGAGTCTCTAAGGATTTATTAGGCTTGATAGAAAAAGCAACCCCGCAAGATAGCGGGGCGTTTTGGGCTTATGATGGGACGTTATTACCTTGGTAAGAGAACGCGTACAAACGTTAATACAAATGAAATAACATACTCCAGAGAGGGTCGGAGTGACCTACGTTTTCGTTGATTTATTTCTTCGGCAACGCTCAGAACAGTAAACGATTTCCTCCCAATTTCGCGCCCACTTCTTTCTCCAAGAAAATGGGCGCTGACAGACCGGACAGACTTTCATGGGAAGGTTGGATTTAAAACCTTTCATCGCGCTGAATGTTCACTCCTAATTTGGTTAAAACTACTTATCAAATAGGTACAGGTAATCGCCGTAGCCTAAACTCGCCATCTTGTTCACAGGTACAAATTTCATCGCAGCAGAGTTCATGCAATAGCGTAATCCCGTCGGCTTCGGACCATCTTTAAACACATGACCTAGGTGTGAATCACCAAACTTACTGCGGATCTCCGTTCTAGGGTAGAGTAGTTTATAATCGGTTTTCTCCACGATGTAACCCGGGTTAATTGGTCGAGTAAAGCTTGGCCAACCTGTGCCAGATTTGTATTTATCAGTAGAAGAAAATAGCGGTTCACCGGTCACAATATCAACATAAATTCCCGCTTCTTTGTTGTCCCAGTATTCATTATCAAACGGACGCTCCGTGCCTTCTTCTTGCGTCACGTAATACTGTAGCTCTGTTAAGTTTGATTTGATTTCAGCCTGAGCAGGCTTACTGTACGCTTTCACTTTCGAAAGCAGCTTTTTTTCTTCAATCAACTGTCGAAGTGTTTTAGGACTTTCTTTTCGATCTTCACCAAACACTTCGTCGAGGTATTTATCGCGACCTGATGCGTAGCGGTAGTATTTGTACTTTAGGCTACTCTTCTTGTAGTAATCCTGATGGTACGACTCCGCAGGGTAAAACTTTTCAAACTCGATCAGCTCTGTTTTCAACGGCTTTGGATAGATCATCGCCTTGTCGATTTCCATCATAAACTGCTTAGCAATCTGTTTTTGCTCCGCATTATGGTAGAAGATCGCTGGACGGTATTGAGGGCCACGGTCAACAAATGAACCTTTATCGTCGGTAGGGTCGATATGACGGAAGAAGTAATCCAGCACTTGTTCGTAGTTCACGACAGCAGGATCGTACTTCACCTCAATCACTTCAATATGACCATATTTACCAGAAGAGACTTGGCGGTAAGTCGGGTTTTCAATATGACCACCTGAATAACCTGATACAACATCGATTACGCCGGGCAGTTGCTCTAAATCCGATTCTGTACACCAGAAACAACCGCCAGCTAGCGTTGCGATTCTTGTATTCTCTGAAGCCTTCAGCTTATCCATCGTATCGGCGGTACCTGTTTTACTCAATAGTAGAAACAAGACTGGAAGTGCGAAGGAGAAACCGGCCAATAACTTAGACATATTCTTCATAGCTACCTCATCGTTATTTTTGTAGAAAGTGTTACTTGAATAAAAAGTGTTACGTATAGAGAAAGGTAACCGAGCGAAAAAATTACAGTAATGTTGAAAATTCCGTTGCCCTTTTATGCGATAGAGCTAAAGTATCGACAAGAAACATACCGCTAGTAAGGGCAACGATGCCTTGAATGAGCGATGCTAAATGAGGTAAATCATGCAAGCTGAAGTTAAATGGATAGAAGATTTTAAATTTCTTGGGCAATCTCAGTCGGGCCACTCCGTAGTGATGGATGGCAATGGCGGTGCAACCGCACCAAGCCCAATGGAAATGGTACTAATGGCTGCTGGTGGCTGTAGCTCTGTCGATGTTGTTGATGGTTTGAAAACAGCAGGCCAAAAGGTTTCGTCAGTTAATGCCAAGCTAACCACAGAGCGTCGTGAAACCGCACCGCGTATCTTTACGCAAGTGAATATCCACTTTGAAGTGTCAGGTGACGAGCTTGACCCAGAAGTCGTAGCAAAAGTGGCGGCTGACTCGCTAGAAAAATACTGCTCGGTTTGCTTAATGCTAGGCGAAGGTGTTGAGATGACCCACAGTTGGGAAATTGTGTAAGTTGACAGACTCCACAAAATATAAAAACAGGAAAGAGAAAAGTCCGGGCTTTTCTCTTTTTTTATTTCGCAGTTCACGTACCTTGTGAGGAATCTGAAAGCAGTAATTGCAGGTTGTAGGAGTCTTCCAGTGATAGAACTAGAAAAAATGATGTCTGGCCAGGTCTTTGATGGCATGGACAAAGAAATTGACGCCATTAGAAGCCATGCTCTTCAAGCACTTAGAGCGCTCAATAATAACACCGACGAAAGTCAGCGCGACGAATTGCAAAAGCAGCTATTTGGCAAGGTAGGCCGTTGTATTGTCCAGTCCCCTTTTCATTGTGAATTTGGTAAGACCATCGAAATAGGTGAAGAAACCTTTATCAACATGAACGTGGTCATGCTCGATGGTGCCAAAATTACCATCGGGAACCACGTGCTCATTGGACCGAGCGTGCAATTTTATACCGCTTCTCATTCTGTTGATTACCGCAGTCGCCGACGTTGGGAAACGTTTTGTAAACCCATCACGATTGAAGATGATGTGTGGATTGGCGGTAACTCCGTTATTAACCAAGGTGTAACAGTTGGCGCTCGCTCGGTGATTGCAGCGAACTCGGTCGTTAACCATGATGTGCCGCCAGATTGTCTATACGGAGGCACGCCAGCTAAGTTAATTCGTCGTCTCAACGAAGAAGAATTATTGTAAGAGAGCAAGCGTCGTTGTGACAATTATATAGCTTCCGAGAAGAATATAGCTTATTCGAGTTACATTAAGCCCAAATAAGCTATTTCTACATTATTCAACTTCAAAGTTTCAACTTGAACTTGAAAAACAATAAGGTATTAAGGGTTTAAACTATCTACTAATGCGAGTATTCCAGCTGAAGAGAATACGACTATCAGCATAGAGGAGTTTATAATAATTATTCCTATTAATAGAATTGATAGTGAGCGGTACCATCTAGGCACTTCTTTGGAGATATCGGGTAACTTTCGTTTTTTACCTGAGCTAGGTTGGACGATTAAACGAACAAACATCAATGTTCGGAAAAATGCGTAAGGCCATCCCGTAAATAGAGCTAGTTCGAAAGTGTTAAAATAAGGTTCTGTAAAGTAACTATTGACAACTTTTTTTGGCATTAAAATATGCATGATACCTATAAATAATGTCTGGAGAAAAATAATCAATATTCCAGAAAACATTAAGTATCCAATAATATTCCAAACTAATTGCATATGGCACCCAAGTTTGTCTTTGAAACTAAGTCAGGCTGAGAGCCTAAGTTGTTGTATGTAAGCACAGCTGCTTTACCGGAGGCGTACCCAATAGCGGTAGTACCGGCAGCGAGTACAATGGCAGTCCCCCAGCCAATAGGGTTTGATACTAAAAATAGACCGACTAACGCGCTGGTACCCATTCCTACAACTGTGCTAGTTATTGACTCAACAAAAATTTCATTCTTCTCATGTTGGTCTTGTGTATTCGCAATCTGAATGCAGGAAGCCGTCAGACCAACACCGACTAAAACATGTCCGCCCACTTTAGATGCTTGAGCTATTTTATTCAGTTTTTCGGCTTGTTTAACTATATGAGCATTCGCAGGTAACCCTCAACTTCGAGCGATGCGGATAGACTCGTAAGCTTTTTATTATCAAGTGATAAATTTAGCCTTTCATATGGAGTACCATACATGTTTAATATAATTGATGATAAGTTATCATGAGTTTTTATTTTATACTCAAATAATCCCGACACAGAGCACCTTTAGCTAATAATTTGTTTGTGCAGATACTAACAAAAAACTATATTTAAAAAGGTTTATTTTTTGCATTCTAGACTTTCATTTTAAAAAGTTACAAATTAGCTGATGTATTTATTATTTGCATGAAATTGTTAATGTGATTTTTTACATTTAAAGTGTGATATTAAACTTGGTTGGATAAGTGAAGGTCATACATGATTTGCTAGTGATAAAAAACCTGCGATAAAAAATACAAGTGCTAACATTGTAGAGTTTATGATAATTACCCATATTAATATGAAGGATAATAGACGGTACCACCTAGGCACCTCTTGGGATACATCGGGTAACTTTCGCTTTTCACCTGAGCTAGGTTGAATGATTAAACGAACAAACATCAATGTTCGGAAAAATGCTTAAGGCCAACCTCCAAATATAGTTGGTCGTGTATAAAATGGATAACGTGTAATGGCGAGATGTAAGCCTTGCACAACTAACAAAGGTTGGTTAAACAAGGCTAATAGTCGGTTATGGATGAATAACGATTTGTTGCTCCTCTGTCATCACAAGTGTCGCTTTGCTTTGTTCGATAAGTTGGGCAGCATAAGAAGGGGTAACGGCCTGCATATCACCTTTAGATCGAAGAGTTAAAGACTCCCACGCTTGATCTCGATATTTCCCTGCTTGGGTGTATTGAATCAGTACTTTCATAGCTTCACGCTCCGGTGTGGTTGACGTGCTACTTAAGTTAACGATCTTAGGTTGGTTGCGCATCTGTTAAAAATGAAACATTAGTTTAACTAAATGTGCCTTTCCAAATATCTCGCATTGAGCAGAGCAATGTAGAATCCTTGTGATGGAAGGATGAAGAACACTCAATCTTTCGATTCATACTGCGCAATATAATGTTTGAGAGATTTGGTTTCCGCACTCTGAAACTCTTCATCGTGCATACGCAGTGCTTGGATACGGTCGAGGCGGAACTGGCGATAGTCATCGCGCAATTCGCACCAGGCGACCAGCGTCCAGACTTTGCCCCAAAAGAACTGGCCTAACGGTTGGATTTTTCTCTCGGTCACCTGTCCGCTTTCATCTTGGTAATCCAAACTGACCTTAAACTGATGATCAATCGCGTGGCGCAGAAGCTGCCCTCGTTTGGCAGTCTCGGATTGGGTGTGATAATCGGGCACAATCAGCGGACAATCTTCCACTTGTTGTTTGAGCTTATCTGGCAATACCGAAAGTATTTTGGTGGACGCAGAGTGAGACGCTTCGGCGAGTTCGGCGTCCGACCAGGCTCGAACCATCCGCATACCCAGTTCAAGCGCCATCATCTCCTTTTCTGAGAACATCAAAGGTGGCAGATGAGAGCCAGCTTGCAACAGGTAGCCGACACCTGCTTCACCTTGAATCGGAACACCAGAACTGAGCAACGACTGAATATCGCGATAAATCGTACGTTCGCTGACTTCCATTCTTTCTGCGAGCTCTTTCGCTGTCACGGCGTAACGCTTTGCGCGCAGAAGCGTCAGTAGCTCAAACAGTCGTTCTGATTTGCTCATGATGTTCCTTATCTAGACCTACTGGTTGTTAGTGGTAGTGTGGCTGATTACTTCTCTAGCTCACTGCACATTTTTAAGTTGTGATGTTTAAGCTCGAAGCTTTCGCAGTCAATCATCGATAACAGAGGCTGAAATTCAACGGCTTGCTTAATCTGTTTTCCCGCCTGTTTTGCATCGTCCATTGAACGCCAGTAAATGATGTCTGTCCACACATCGTCCGTCGCTTCGTGACTGAGCGATCGGTACAAAAAGCCCGGCAGATTCTTCACAAACGTTTGTGACTGTTTGGCAGCAGCGATCACGTCTTGCTCTGTTGTGCCTGCGGTTAGACGAAATTGCACAGTTTCGATAACGGTTTCCATATTGTGATTCCTTATTGGTTTTGGCGGATTGCCTGTTGAGTTCCAAATAAGGTTACGCGGATGGAATGTCAGAACATGTCAGTAGTGAAATCTCACTCACTTATCATCAATATGGTTATTTTTCTGGGCTGTTGTAACGATCCCAGTAAGGTAAATCTGTGCCGAGTTTTTCGCTGATAAAATCGATAAAGGCTCTTACTTTCAACGGCATGTGCTTGCGCTCAGGGAACACCGCATAAATGGCGTGTTCTGGTAGAGAATACTCTTCCATCACCGGTTTTAGATTTCCTGCGGCAAAGTCTCTTCCTGCAATAAATGTTGGCAGTTGAGCAATGCCCGAACCTCTTAACAGCAACTGGCGAATGGCTTCGCTGTTATTGACGATAAAGTTTCCTTTTGGAAGTACCTTGTATTCGCTGCCGTTGTTGATGAACATCCATTCGACGCCGCCACGGAAATAGGAGTAGCGCAGGCAGTTGTGACCGACTAAATCACTTGGTTTTTGTGGTGTTCCAAACTCCGCTAAGTAATCTGGCGAGGCACAAAGCACACTTTTACAAGGGGCGAGGCGTTTTGCGATTAGATTGGAAGAGGTGAGTTCACCAATACGGATCCCCAAATCAAAACCGTCTTTAACCAAATCGACCATTTTGTCTTCGAGGTTTAAATCCACTTCAATTTTCGGGTAACGAGCGAGAAACTCGCTGATCAAAGGCGCGATATGCAGAACACCGAAAGACATCGGCACGGTAATTTTGAGCCGACCTTGTGGAGAGCCTTGCAGTTCCGATACCGCGTCTACGCCTTGCTGGGCCAGATTGAGCGCTTGAGAAGCGTACTCAAAATAGCGTTCTCCCGCTTCGGTCAGGCTCAGCTTACGCGTAGTTCGGTTAAGGAGACGAATGCCCAAATCGTCTTCTAGTTGGTTGATGCGTTTGCTGATCGCCGATTTCGTCAGATTCAGCTGTTTGGCCGCAAGGGAAAAGCTGCCGCATTCGACAACAGCAACAAAAACGGGCAGGGAGGCAATCGCGTTCACATCAATCTCCTATTATCGTGAAGCATTTATTGTTGAGCACAAGGATACAATTAATTTCCAATTATAGAGATTATCTTCAAGAAGAAAACAATCTAGACTATGCACCAGTATTACGACCTTGATTTTGGGAAGAAGAAAATGAAGTACGATTGGATCCTGTTTGACGCTGACGAAACCTTATTCCACTTTGATGCTTTCAAAGGTTTGCAGCTTATGTTTTCTCGCAAAGGCGTAGATTTTACTGAACAAGATTTTGCTCATTACCAAACCGTAAACAAACCGCTTTGGGTGGATTACCAAGACGGCAAAGTAACGGCAGATGAGCTAAAACATAAGCGTTTTACCGAGTGGGCTGAGAAGTTGAATACCACAACAGCAGATCTCAATAGCGCATTTTTAGAAGCAATGGCCGATATTTGCAGCTTGTTGCCAGGTGCAAAAGAGCTGATGGAAGCGCTGCAAGGCAAAGCTAAAATGGGCATCATCACCAACGGTTTTACAGAGTTGCAAGCGATTCGCCTTGAGCGTACAGGGATGACTGAGTACTTCGATAAAGTAGTGATCTCTGAACAAGTGGGCGTAGCAAAACCGGACTTAGGTATTTTTGAATACGCGATGCAGCAAATGGGCAACCCATGCAAAACGCGCGTACTGATGGTGGGTGACAACCTGCATTCCGATATTCTGGGTGGTAATAATTTTGGTATTGAAACTTGCTGGTTAAATACCACAGGCGCAAGCGTCGATGAGCGTATCGCACCAAATTACACCGTTGAGTCTTTGAGTGAACTAAAGAACATTTTGGTGGCGTAACCGAATCGGGTATTATTCCGCAGTAACCCTCAGAAAAATCAAGGAATAACCATGTCAGACATCAAACAGTTAGACAGCAAAGTCGTTTACCTGAATAAGTGGATGACGGTGCGTGAGGACAAAATTTTACGTCCGAGCGGCGCAGAGGGCATCTATGGTGTGGTCGACAAACCTGATTGTGCTGCGATTCTGGCTATCGATAACGGGATGATTCACTTGGTTCAGCAGTACCGTTACACCGTAGGTCAACGTTGTTGGGAGATCCCACAAGGGGCGTGGGAATCAAACCCAGAGGCGGATCATCTTGAGCTTGCCAAAGGCGAGCTGCGTGAAGAAACGGGCATGCAGGCGAGCGCTATGGCGTATGTCGGCGCGCAGTTTATCGCATACGGCTTTTTGAATCAGACATGTCACGTCTACTTCGCCACTGATTTAACGGACGTGGGCAATCAACTCGACAGTGAAGAAGAGGATTTGATCACTCGCGCTTTTTCTGTTGAGGAGTTCGAACAGATGATGATCGACGGCACGATCAAAGATTGTGTCACCATCGCCGCTTATGGTTTGGCGAAGCTGAAGAAATTCATTTAGTTATCCATGACGATTTTTTAGTGAAAACAGCGGCCTAGTGCCGCTGTTTTTAGTTTGGGTGAGCTCGTTGAGCCATTGCTTACTCGTCGATTTTCTTACCTAAGATTTCCACTTGCGCTTTTTTGGTCACCCCCGCGACTTGCAGCGCAGTGCTGCCAACCGATTCATAGTTCAACTCGATTTTGTCTAACTTCGCGTTATCTTTTGTTGGTAGGCTTAAACTTCTTGATGACATGCCTTTAGTCAGAACACCTAAACTGTCGAACGTCTTTTCCTGACCATCTTTCATGATTACTTTAACGCTTTTCAGATCGACCGTACCTTGCGTACATTTGATTTTGATGTGGCTAAAACGAGCGTTAGCAAATGGGGACAGTGGATTGACTGTGTCGGTTTCCGATTTAAAACTGACGGTCTTATCTGCAATCTTATCCCAATTGTTGTCTCCTGCAACCGATTGGAAAGAGGCTACAGCCGCTAAAAGACAGAGTGCGATGGTGTTGAACAGTTTCATAGCTTTTCCTTACCTTAGGTTTAGATATTCTGTTTAATCAGTTCGATGACGTGTGTGACTTCGTCTTGAGTTAAAGCCCCTTCTTTGACGAATAAAATTTCGCCTTGTTTATTTTGTACGATAATCGCAGAACTTTCTTGCTGTAGATCCCAAGTTGTTGCTAATACGCCATTTTTGTCTAACACCATGGAAGACCAAGAGAATGTCTTTTTGCTGTCCTCTGCCGACGATTTAACAAATGTACCGGCTCCCCAAATGGCGTCTTCTTGGTTGATCACGGTTGTGGTCTGATACTGATCTTCAGGAAAGTGAGCGGCAGTGATTGCTGACATCAGCGGCGCGTTCATCTCTTTGGCTTTACTACGACCTGCAATGGCTTGTATCACACGGACTTTGCCTAACATCTGCTGAGTTGCCCAAGGTTGATAAGCCACATCGTCTCCTTGCAGCGTCATTTCGCCATAGGTATCAATGCTGACGGAAGGGGTGGTTTGACCGACAGAAAGGTTATGAGAGAAGGCGAATGTCGGGGCGAGTGCGAGTAAGAGTGACAGAACAGATGGAGTTTTCATTGGGGGTTCCTGTAACGAAGTGAGGTTAGAGCGAATCAAAATAAGGGGCAAATACGATGCCCCTTATCGGATGTGGCGTTTAGTTAGAAAGTACAACGCGCGCATTTAGCGGTTGCAGCGGACGATTGTTTTGTCCCATGACTTCCATCAGTTTCGCGGCTTGATCTTTGGATAAGGTTTGAGTGTCTTTAAGCACAAACCAGCGCACACCTTCTGAACATGGTGGTGTGGTTAAAGAGCCGTTAAATCGATAGTAGTTTGCAGTTTTTGGCAGTAAGTCGTTAATCTCAAACGTATCTTTAAAGAAGGTGGTTTGATTCTCTTGTGGGATTGCGTTGATCAGTTTAGACAGCGCTGCGTTTTGATCGCCAGCATCAAACATCACCGAAATTACCGCCAACTCGCCGTCTGCGTTGGCGTGTACAAAGTGCGCTTCAAGTGGATATTGGCGGCCTTTGATTTGGTTTTCTGAAGGTGTGTGGAAATGGAACTGTTGCAGCTCGAACGTCTCGCCATCGATGGTGAAGCTGTTACGTCCGTTCACTTGCGCTTGCAGCGTATGACCATTGTTGGTTAAACCAATGACCTGACCAGTGTACGAAAGGTTCAGTGCTTCCAGTTTTGCATCGGCTGGGTTGTCGATGTTGATTGGGTTTTGGTTTTTCGTGGTTGCGCAGTCTTTGGCGATTTCTCCCCAGTGTTCTGGCCCGTGTTTGTCATTGCCATAGCCCCATTCCGAAGCCTGAGCCGCGCTTAGAGTGAGAAGTGAGAGTGAAAAAGCAAGTAGTGTTTTGTTCATAATAATGTCTCTGTTCGGTCGCTTTGATAAGCGTTGTTACAAGGCAATGACCTAGAGGTTTGATCACTGCCTGACGAATTAGAAACGGTGGCTGAGTTGGGCACCAATTAGGAACGCATTTGAATGGGTAACGCCCGTCACCATCGGTGCAGGAACACCTTCATACGCGTACTCTTCTACGTTGACATCTTCACCAATCAAGTACGTCATGCCGATGTCAACCGTGGTATCTGATGACCATTGGTAAGAGGCCCCCGCAGATAACCAGTGACGGTTCGAATCTGGGATAGAAAGCGAAGTCAGCTCATCGACAGGTGTTTTGTCGAACATGTAACCCGTGCGTAGTGTCCAACGTTCATTGGCGTACCAAGTCGCACCGATGGAGTAGTGCGCGGAGTCTTGCCACTGAAAATCTTTTAGCAACTGATCATCAGCTTTCAAGCTGTCAAATGCTGACCAACCAATCCACTGCACAGAATAGTGCAGGGCAAATTTAGGTAAGACGCGGTGATAACCGGAAAACTCCGCAATATCCGGTAGCGGCATAGCAAGCGAGTCGTACGATTCGCCAGCAAAGTGGATGTCACCCTTGGCATCAATGTTAGGGCTGTGCTTGTAGCTTAAACCTAAGCGATGACGTTCGTTAAACTCGTACATCATGCCAATGTTCGCGCCAAGCCCAATGCCGCCAGCTTCCACATCAAGTGCGTTGCCTTTTACGGATCCACAGCGTTGTTCTAGTTCGTTTCCAAGTATGTTCCCACCAACGCAAACACCCACGTCCATATCGCGGTACAGCTCACCAGAGCCGTAAATCACATCAATACCACCACCGATACTAAAACGATCGTTCACCTTGTATGCCAAGCTTGCGCCAAGGTTGACACTCGCTACGCTGGTGACACCGCCAAAAACAGGTGCGCCATAGTTTGGTTTAAACTCCATGTCGGTTCCGAAGTTGGAATATGCCGATAAGCCTAGATACCAGTCGTCGTTGATAGGGTGAATAAAGTAAAAATTGGGTACAACGGCTGGTTGACCAACGCCATCGACGTCATCAATGTCGGTCACGGTTTGAGAGAAGGACGGGGTAATGTCAACTTGAGGGGACGGAGGAAAACCACCCATACCAACATTGACATCCGCATTAATGTTAGCTCGATGATATTGCGCATTTTTAACGGTAACGTCAGGTTTGACGTAAGTGACACCGAACGATAAGGCATTTTGTTTAAACAGCGTCATCGCTGCGGCGTTGCGGCTGATTACAGACGCATTATCACCAATGACGGCATCACCAGCAAAAGCACGACCAAGACCCGTCGCAGAATGTTCGTTAATTTGAAAACCACCGGCATACGCCGTCGAGGAGGCTAACCCGATTAATAAATAAATCGGTGAAAGAGTTAATTGTCGCTGCATGTTTTTCTCATGAATTAATTAGAAGTTGTATTGCAACGAAAATCAGTAAAATAAACAAATCTGACCAGTGCATTTAAGAGTAAAACTAACAGTGTGCTGACAATAAGTAAATTTAACTTAATAAATATTTATTGTTGAATTTATTAATGCTTCATGGCGTGAATATAGTGGTTATTTTACGTGTAAATTAAATCCTGAACCTCTATTTTTATTTTTGCGGTATTACTTCTCTATTTTTATTGTACTGACTGTTCCCTAACAAATAGAGGGAAATCCAGCGATAAAGTGTCCGTGATGGAAACTCTGAGTCATTTGTATTTCCATTGCATCCCAACGTTGGTAGTTCGAATCAGCAAGAGAACTATCGTTTAAACCCACATGACACACTCCTCTCGGTCTTACCTGTGTTATGTGGGTATTTTTTTTTAACTTGCCACTTAACTCCTCTTTAAATTCAATCATCAAAGTGACCATCATGAAATTTAAAATGATTGCATATTGAATAAGTTTAGTTTTTACTAGTTTTTTGGTATTTAAAAGTTTTGTTTATAATACTTATAACTTGAATTTCTATATTAAAAATGGTCTTTGCTATACGTATTGAATAATAAAGTTTTGAAGTGACTATAATATCTCTGATTTTTCACGTTAGTGAAGTTATTCATTCAGTTTCTTGACGTTAATTTACCTATCTTTACGTCTCGTACCCTGTACGGCTAAGACAAATAGCAGTATAAAATCAAAACGATTATTTACTTCACTCCTGCTATGAAACTCAATAAAAAATGGCTCGTTTTGTGTGGCCTACTTGCTATTGGTGCTGGTGGTTATCATTATCTGCAACGTCCAGAACCCATTTCTCCTTACGCGACAGAAGTCGTTCGCAAAGGCAATATCGAAAAGGCGGTATTAGCCAACGGCATGTTGCAAGCGTCCAAATTGGTGAATGTAGGTGCGCAAGTATCTGGGCAAATTCAACGTCTCGCTGTGAACTTAGGGGATGAGATAAAACAGGGAGACTTGATTGCACAGATTGACAGCCTGACTCAGCAAAACAGCCTCAAAGAAGCCCAAGCGTCTCTTAATAGTCTCAATGCTCAGTACCAGGCTAAGCAAGCGCAGATTAAACAAGCAAACTATGAATACGTGCGTCAAAAAGGCATGTTGGCAGCGAAAGCGAGCTCACGAGCTGATTACGAGAATGCCGAAGCGACGCTCGCCATCTACAAAGCCGAGTTAGCGCAACTGGATGCCGAAATCGAGAAAGCCAAAATCAACGTCGACAATGCGCAGTTAGATCTCGGTTACACCACCATCAACGCACCGATGGATGGCACGGTGGTCTACACCGCGGTGGAAGAAGGACAAACCGTAAACGCCAATCAAACCACGCCAACTATTATCGAGTTAGCCAAGTTAGATATGATGACGGTGAAAGCCGAAATTTCGGAAGCCGATGTGATTTTTGTTCACCCCGGCCAAACGGCGCTGTTCACCATTTTAGGTAAACCGAATCAGCAGTTTAAAGGGACATTGCGCGCCATTGAGCCGGGGCCAACCATCATGGATGGCGATGACAGCGATTTGAGCATTTCAGATAGCGACGCCATTTACTACAACGCTGTATTTGATGTGAAGAACCCGCAAGGTATTTTGCGTATTGGCATGACTGCGCAAGTTTCGATTGTCCTTGAGCAATCGGAAAATACCTTGATTGTCCCTTCACAAGTGCTGCAAAAATCTGGCGGCAAAGGCAACTATACCGTGCCAGTGCTTGAACAGGGCCAAGTGGTGCAAAAGCCCGTGACAGTGGGTATTAACAACAAAGTGAACGCAGAAGTTCTCTCAGGTTTGAAGGAGGGCGACCAAGTTGTTCTTGGCAATGCTATGGATGGAGAATCATCAAGCCGAGGTGATCGTCGTCGACCTCCAATGAGGTTCTAATATGAGTGACGTGCTTTTAAAAGTTGAGGATTTAACTCGACGATTTGTCTCTGGCGACGAGTCGCTTACCGTGTTGAACCACATTAATTTAGAGATAAAACGCGGTGAAATGGTCGCGATCGTGGGGGCATCAGGCTCAGGTAAATCGACGCTGATGAATGTGCTCGGCTGCTTGGATAAACCGTCCAGCGGTCGATACTTCATTAATGGGCAAGATGTCTCGACGTTGGAATCTGATCAACTGGCGGAACTGCGCCGCGAGTATTTTGGCTTTATATTCCAGCGTTACCATCTGCTGGGGGATTTAACCGCGGTGGCAAACGTGGAAGTACCGGCGGTTTACGCGGGAGTTCCTCATCGTCAAAGAACGGATCGAGCGCAGTCACTATTGGCTCGCTTGGGGCTGGAAGATCGTTTGACCCACAAGCCCAGCCAACTGAGTGGTGGCCAGCAACAGCGCGTGAGTGTTGCTCGTGCACTGATGAACGGTGGTGAGGTGATTCTCGCTGATGAGCCCACTGGCGCATTAGACAGTCACAGTGGGCAAGAGATGATGGCACTGCTTAAAGAGTTGCATCAACTTGGGCATACTATCATCTTAGTGACTCATGATATGAACGTGGCGAACTTTGCGGATCGCATCATTGAAATCAAAGATGGTGAAATCATTGCAGATACGCCAAATGCACAAGTTGTAATCAATGAGCAAGCAGCAAAGACACCGAGCGCATCTTTTCATCGCCCAGCGCAAGCCGCCAGTAAGTGGTGGAAGTGGGACAGTTTTATTGACGCGCTAAAAATGGCGCTGCTGGCGATGTCTAGCCACAGAATGCGCACGTTTTTGACCATGCTCGGCATCATTATTGGTATAGCCTCGGTGGTTTCCGTGGTGGCACTAGGTAATGGTTCACAACAGCAAATTTTGTCGAATATTTCATCCATGGGAACAAATACCATTGATGTCAGGCCGGGCAAAGGGTTTGGTGACCGCCGCTCCGGACGAGTGAAAACGCTAACCGCCGACGATGCTAAATCGTTGGAGAGTCTACCTTTTGTTGACAGTGTCACGCCGTCTTTATCCAACAGCATAACCGTGCGTTACGCCAATCAGGATGCAACTGCGTCTGTGGAAGGCGTTGGGGAAGACTATTTCCGTGTGCGCGGTTATGGGATCGCCAAAGGTCAGTTTTGGGATGAAGAGAGCGTGAACTCACTCGCCCAAGAAGCAGTGATTGATGACAACACCAGAAAGGAAATGTTTGCGGATAGAAATCCGATTGGTGAAGTGATTTTTCTTGGTTCATTGCCAGTGCGTATTGTGGGTGTCACGCAGAAAAAAGAAGACGCGTTTGGCAACAGCGACGCGCTGAAAATTTGGGTGCCATACACCACTATGTCGGGACGCATGATGGGACAACGCTACCTCAACGGCATTACTGTACGGATTGATGAGAACGCCCCAAGTGCGGCGGTAGAGCAGAGCATCATCAACTTGTTAAAAATGCGCCACGGTACAGAAGATTTCTTCACGATTAACACTGACACCATTCGTCAGAGCATCGAGAAAACCACCGCAACCATGACGTTACTGATCTCAGCGATTGCGGTGATCTCCCTAATTGTCGGGGGAATTGGCGTAATGAACATCATGTTGGTGTCGGTGACAGAGCGCACGAAAGAGATCGGTGTGCGAATGGCTGTGGGTGCGCGGCAAGCGGATATTTTGCGTCAGTTTTTGATTGAAGCGGTACTAGTGTGTTTGTGTGGTGGCATTGCTGGTATTGGCTTGGCGTTTTTGATTGGTTTTGCATTCAGTACGTCTGGTAGCAGCTTCCAAATGATTTACTCGATGAACTCGATCATCTGGGCGTTTATTTGCTCAACGTTGATTGGCATCGCTTTCGGCTTTTTACCCGCTCGCAATGCCGCCAAACTCGATCCGATAGAAGCGCTAGCGAGAGACTAAAAATGAGTAACACAATGAAATTCAAAACTCGATTGGTCGCGGCTGCCTTAAGCGCAGTGTGGTTGTCAGGTTGTGGTTCGCTTATGCGTAGCGACTATCAAGCTCCTGAGGTGCAAGTGCCTGCAAATTGGCAACAGATGCATGTTGCGGGTGATGTCAGTATGGATCCTTGGTGGTTGGCGTTTAACGACCCAACTCTTAATCAATACATTACTCAGGTGTTGGCTCAAAATAACGATTTGACGCTGGCAACGCTAACGCTAAAGAAAGCGCGTTTACAGCTGGGTTTAGCGCAAGATGACCTTTTCCCTACGTTGAGTTCTTCCACATCAGGACAAGTTCAAAAATCTCTTGATAGCGGGGAATCGGCAGATAGTTACAGCACTAACTTATCCGTCAATTACGAGTTGGATTTATGGGGAAAAATCTCGGCAGACGTTGACCAAGCCAAGTGGTCGGCGATGGCAAGTCAACAAGATCGCGAGGCGACCGCACAAAGTTTGGTAGCAACGACGGCATCGCTATATTGGCAAATCGGCTATCTGCAACAGCGCTTAAACCTCAGCCAGCGTAATGTGGTAGACGCAGCTCAAACGCTACAATTGATTGAAAAACAGTACCAACTTGGCGCTGTGGATCAGTTAGATGTGCTTGAAGCCAAACGTACGTTGGCAAGCTTACAAGCGCAGCAAAGTGAGTTTGAACAGAGTTTACTTGAGGCAAACAACGCCTTTGCGATTTTGTTCAATCAACCGCCGAAGAGCATCAGTGCAAACATCCAAATGCTGCCTGAAGGCGATATGCCATCGTTGAGTGTTGGTGCTCCGTCTGATTTATTGATCCGCAGACCCGACATTAAAGCCGCGATTTATGACGTCAAAGCCGCGCTAGCAAATAAAGACGCAGCAGATTTGGACTACTTGCCTAAGCTGACGCTCACTGGGGCTTTGGGGGGATCGTCACAAGCGCTCAAAGACCTGCTTTCCAACCCTATAGGCAGTTTAGGTGCGGATATGACGCTACCGTTTTTGCAGTGGAATGAGATGAAAAACAGCCAAGCCATTGCCGATTTAGACTATCAATCGGCCATTGTGAGCTATCGCCAAGTGTTGTACGCCGCATTCCAAGATGTCGAAAATGCCTTGTCGGCACGCGAGAAATTGAAGTATCAGGCGGCGCGTTTACAAGAACAATATGATGCCGCAAGTGCCGCTGAGTCCATTTATGCTGCGCGGTATCAGTATGGTTCGACGTCGATCATGGACTATTTGAATGCACAAGAAGGCACCAGAAACGCGCAAGCTTCTTTGTTGGAGAACCGTTACAACCAGTTTCTCACTCAGGTTACGCTTTACCAGTCTTTAGGAGGAACCGACGTTGCGCCGTTGTAATTAGGGGTCAGCTCACACTAGCGAAGCGCCATGCAACAAAGCCTTTTTTGAAGGTATTACTGGTCCCATCAATGGGACCAGTAATAAAAGCTTAAGTTACTTGGCGAACTTCTTGAAAGGTGCATCAACCGGGGTGTCAGCTAGGTGATTGGTGTAGTTACTCATCACTTTTTGCGCTAGACCAAGTACAATTTCAAGCAGTTGCTGCTGTCCGTAACCCGCCGCAAAGAATTTCTCTATCTGAGACTCTTCCACTACACCACGTTGACGCACCATTTGAAGCGTTGTTTCTCGTAGTGTTTCAAGTTTTTCGTCTGCCAATGGTGTTTGGTTGACGAGGGCATCAACAATCTCCTGATCCACTTTCATTGACGCCGCGATCGCACTATGAGCAGGAACGCAGTAGTGACAACCATGTTCAACGTTGATGGTTTGCCATACGACGGTCAATTCTTCTGCGTTAAATGATGTTTGTTGAAATAGCTCATGCACAACTTGATAACCCTCAAGCAAGGTTGGCGCTTCAGCCATAACAGCATGAAGATTTGGTAGCATGCCAAACGCTTTGACTGAATTTTCAATCAGGTGCTTTGATCCTTCGGGTGCGTTTTCTGCGGTATACAGTTTAAATTCTGCCATGTTTAAATCTCCTGTAATTGGATATGAGCGGATTAGACAAGAACAGGATAGTTGATTTTGAGCGATCGCTCAATATAAAATTGAGCGTATGTTCAAAATTGATAATTGCTCATGGCGAATACAAAGAAATTCCAACGTGATGAAGTGGTGAAAGCCGCCTCGGATCTATTCTGGAAGAAAGGTTTTCATGCAACATCTACACGTGATTTACAAGATAGCGTGAATCTGCGTCCTGGAAGTATCTATGCGACGTTTGGGTCAAAAGAGGGGCTATATTGTGAAGCGCTAAAAATGTATGTTGCGAACTTACAAGCCCTGTTTGAGTTGCATTTAGCTCAGAACACAACGGTTCTAGATGCAATAGAAGCTTTCGCGATTGATGTGGTTATCAATCAGCGAGACTCCAATCCCAGTGAAGTGTGCATGTTAGTCAAATCAGCAAGTGAATTTGCTGAGGATTTTAATGCGCTGCGCAATCAAACAAACAGCTTAGCAAACCAATTTGAATCTTTTCTTGCAAAGCTGTTTGAGCGAGCAATCGAGAATGGCGAAATTGAAGCCCAGGATACATTGCTTCTTGCTCAGTTGTTCCAGGTTCAGTTTACGGGTATACGAGCCTACTCATACCGTAGTGATGATGTAACCTTAAAGACGTTGATCTCTATTATGGTGGACAGCTTCCGCGGTAACGTATCAAAAACAGAAAGCTGAATGAGGCTGCTCAAAGTCAACGTCTCTAAATCAACGGCTTGAAGTAAGCGAGCTCAAATAAACCCGTTATCGGGGTTCGATATCGATAAAAAATGACCACGAAGCATCGTGGTCATTTTTATGCAGATTAACTTGCAATGAACAACAACGGCTTATTAAAAGCGAAACTCTTCTAAGTTATTGCTGCTTTCTAACATTTTTTCAGCCACATAACGATGCGTTGCTGTGGTTGGGTGAGTCACATCCCAGAACACGAACTTATCTGCGCCAGATGCTGCACATTCAGAACGTAATGAGTGAGTGTACATGTAGTCAACAGAGGATGAACGGTTGATGTCTAAGCAAGGGTCGCTTGCATTTACGAAACCGTGTTCTTCTGGTGCCGAGGTTAACTTCTCAAACAGTGCGTGTGTATCAAACAATGCGATGTTGTAGCCTTGGGCTTTGTAGTACATCGCTTGTGCTTTGATGAACTCGTTCATTTTCAATACTTTCGCACGAATCGTTTCAATTTCTTCCTGTGTTGAGTATTTGAACTGTGGTGCTTTGGTTGCATCAGGCAGTGTCATCAACATGAAGTTCTTCGCGCCAGCGTCTGTTAAACGAATCAGAGCTTCAGCGTAATCCGCTTTTACTTCCGGCACGCTACGGTTGTAGTTCATGAAATCATTTAAACCAAACTCTAACGTAAACAATGTGTTAGCAGGGTTGTAGTTCTTCGCCAGCTTTGTGTAGGTTAAGTAAGAAGAAACTTGTTCGCCGACACCAGTTAGCGCGATGTATTGGTTTTCACCTGCTGCGCCACCAACTGCCCAGTTGTATAGCGGTAAGTTTTTGGCTTTAGCAACGTATTCCGTCCAAACAAAACCGTTTGAGAAGTGACCCAAGAACCAGCTATTCGGGTTAGGAAAGCGCCATTGGGACGCGTTAAAGATGTTGCCTGTATCAGACAAGCTATCGCCTAAAGCCACTACTTTGTTGATTTGATCTGGTTGCATTGCAGCATCATTGCTCCAGATCGTGTGGTTATAAGAATAACGATTGTCGGCAGCAAAAAATGTAATGTCTGCGTTCTCGTTCGCTAGATCTAGTGTTTCTTCACAACGCTGGCGAATTACGTTTTGTGAGGTATTGGTGTAGAACATGTTTTTAAATGAAACAGAGCTCCACCAATAACCATCGATAGTGAAGTCACTACCATCTTTGTTTTTTGCCCATTTCCAATCGGTAGCCGCATCGTCCTTAGAGTGGCTCGTACGATACCAGCATCGAACGTACGTATAAGTTTGATTTTCTTGCGCGCTAACCACTTCAGCCGCAGAAACCATTGCCGGTGATAAAGTTGGCTCCTCTGCAATGGCGGAGGCAAGCGGAAGTAATGCAGTTAATAGTGTGATTGTTTTTTTCATCATTCACTCTTCTTGTAATGGTTATTGTTCCGAATGCGTGAATACGCTCGGCTATAACAGTATTTAGATGAGAATTTTTCTCACTAAACCTTCTAATTCTGAGTAAATGCTCAAGACAGTCAACAACTAAATATTCAATATTTCAGTTTTGGCACCACGGTCAAAAAATCCATTCAGCATAGCAATCGATTAAATGGGTGACATTTAGAATAATTACTCACTAACATTAATTTAACATTCACTTTTTGTTAATTAAGTAATTGCTTTATAAGGTTTTGTTGATGATTTTTAATGTTAACTTAAAGTGTTTATTGAATGATCTTTTGTACAAATTTGTATATTCATGAAACAAATTGTTTGGCATTTTTGCTCTGTAAACTATAGCTGAAGCTCTCATGCAAACATCATGATGATGACTTTTCATGAGAATATAGTGAATAAAAATTAGCTCAAATAAGGAATAGGGCAAATGCACTACACAACAAGTAAAAAACAAGGCTTATTT
>NZ_JAWOTK010000033.1:0-30829 GCF_033338855.1 Vibrio sp. Vb0937
CATAAAGTAATGTTTGAATTGACTGTGCTGAATCTTTCGATTCAATGGTCACTTCGTTTCATTGAAACCTAATTTGACACCGCTTTCCGTTAAGAAAGAAATATCTAATTGGATTATCATCAACGAGTGCCCACACAGATTGATAGGTTCTTATTTTTAAAGAGCTTTTCTAACATTTTCAGCAACTTAGTTGCTCGTCGTTAGGGGTGCGTATCTTACTTCACACCGTGAGAGAGTCAAGCATTTTTTTCAAATTTTTTTCTCTCAATTCCGACTCGCTGTGTGACTTTCGTCTCACTCCGTGTCGGTGGATGCGCAGTATAGGGAGTTGAGAAATTAGTACAAGCGTTTTTTGCAAAAAAACCTTCAACCGAACAAATAACGAGCATTCTGCATAGATACTCAACGATCTTGTCTAATATTTCGGGTTGCAGAGGATCTTTTCATGATGAAACACCTGACTTCTGCATTAAAAGATCGCCGATTTCTTTGTGATTTTGATTGCTGATCTTATCTCTCTTGGTTCTTTTTTTCTCTTTCTATCTATATAAAGACGAAAAAAGAGCAGAACGATGACGAACTGCTCTTTTGGTCTTTGCTTTTTATTTGGGGTACTTCAGGTGAAGTCTTGGAAAAGTGTTTCTTCTATATATAGAAGAAAAGATCAGAGCATCCTTGCCCTTATCTTTACGACAGATGAGTTAGGGGTATATCTAAATGTCGTTATTGTTCGATGACGCATTGAGCTCGTAAGAGTGGAGCATGCTTGCATTCCCAATGGCGTCATCTTCGAGAGGAACTTAGTTCTTCAATACTTTTACGGTGTAACTACCATCTTTTTGTTGGTATAGACCGTGGATGTCGGTTTCGAAACCTGGGTAATGCGCACCGATCTCACAAAGCATCTCTAGGAAGTCCAGCACAGGGCGAGACTCTTGAGTCACCATTTCACCAGGAAGTACTAGTGGCACACCTGGAGGGTAAGGAAGGATCATGTTCGCACTTACGCGGCCAACCATTTCTTCCAGTTTGATTTCTTCAATGTTGCCACGAAGCTCTTCTTGCCATGCTGCGTGTGGTGTTACTTTCATTTCTGGAAGTACATCGAACGCTTTGTACATTAGCTCAGGTAGGTTGTATTTCTTAGTTAGGTCATGAATCGCTTGTGCTAGTTCTTGAACACGCATGCCTTCATAGAAGCTTGGGTCTTCGTTGTATAGTGAAGGTAGGAAGCTCTTGATGGTTAGGTTCAAGTCGTAGCCACGTTTAAATTCAGTTAGGCCGCGTAGCAATTGCATTGCTTTTGATTTGTCGATACCGATTGAGAATAGGAACAACAAGTTGTATGGACCTGTTTTCTCTACCACGATGCCGCGCTCGTCTAGGAATTTAGCCACCAGCGAAGCAGGAATACCTGATTCTTCTAGTTCGCCTTCTTTATTCATCCCCGGAGTCAGTAGCGTTACTTTGATTGGGTCAAGATACATGTGGTTGTCATCCATGTTCTTGAAGCCGTGCCATGTGTCGCTAGGGTCTAGTTTCCAACATTCCGTGGTATCGATGTTTTCTGGTTGCCATACATCGAAGAACCAGCTGTCGCTTTCTGCTTCTAGACGTTTGATCTCTTTACGGAAGCGGATTGCGCGATCGATAGAGTCTTGCATCAACTTCTTACCAGTGTTGCCGCGCATCATTGCCGCTGCAGTTTCAGTAGAAGCAACAATGCCGTACTGAGGTGAAGTTGAAGTGTGCATCATGAATGCTTCGTTGAAAGATTCTTTATCAAAGTCGCCTTTCACATGAATCATTGAAGCTTGTGAGAACGCAGCCAACAGTTTGTGTGTTGATTGTGTTTCGTAGAACACTTTGCCTGGCATCGCTTCACCACTCATACCACATTTACCTTCGTAAATTGGGTTGAAGTTAGTGTAAGGCACCCAAGCACTGTCGAAGTGGATGTGTTTACAATCTAGCGACTCTTTGATGAATTGTGTGTTGTACAGCAAGCCATCGTAAGTTGAGTTAGTCACTACTGCGTAAGTTGGTGCTGTTGCACCTGGTGTTTTCGCCACTTTCTCTGCAATGACATCGCGGCTGAATTCGCTTTGTGGAATACCACCAAGGATGCCGTATGCGTTACGAGTTGGGCGGAAGTAGATTGGTGTCACGTCGCTCATCATCATTAGGTGAGTCAGAGATTTGTGACAGTTACGGTCAATCAGTACTGTGCTGCCCGCAGGTGCTGAGTACATACCAACGATTTTGTTCGATGTAGACGTACCGTTCGTTACGATGTACGAGCTGTCTGCATTGAATGTGCGTGCGATGTATTCTTCTGCATCTTTATGTGGACCTGAGTGGTCTAGTAGAGAACCTAGTTCAGGCATTGAGATTGATACGTCCGCTTTGAATGTGTTTGGACCGTAAAAATCGTAGAAGATGCTACCAGCAGGGCTTTTCTGGAATGCAGTACCGCCCATGTGACCTGGAGTACAGAAGGTGTATTTACCTTCTTCTACGTATTTGAATAGCGCTTTAGTGAATGGAGGCATGATGGCATCTTTGTATGCCTCAGTCGCTTGGTTGATTTTGATAGCGATGTCGTCAGCCATACCTAAAGCGTACTCGAAGAAGCTCACGTTTAGACGTAGGTCTGTTAGTGAAATGTCTAGAGTAGACTGTTCGTTAGCAAATGCGTGAACAGGCAGTTTTTCGTTGATTTGGCTGATACGTTCACATAGCTCAAGTGAGTATTTATCCCAGTCGAACAACACACCGCAAATGCGTGGGTTCATCTCAATCATTTTGATCAAGTCTTTATCATCTACTGGGTAAACCACTTCGTAGCCCGCTTTCTCAAGAGCAGCGTGAAGTTGACGAACTGGCTCTTCTTTAAAGAACACACCCATGTGGTTCAAGATAGCGAATATATTCATTTGGACATCTCCAAGGCGAATGAGGGCGCTCTTTGCCATTTACAGGCAATGAGTAAGGTGAGCGCCGCGTGAATTTGGGTTTTATGGGCTGGCACCGTAGTGCCAGCGTTTTGGGGATTAGTTGCTTGCTTGGGCAGGCATGTCTTCAGCGTGCATTTTCACGTACTGAGCAAGACCTGCTTTTTTGCTGTAGAACATCAAGATAACTAGAGACACGATGAAGGTTGCTGTTAGCGTACCGCCCTCTGCACCTGCTAGTGCGATGAAGCAGAACAGACAAGCCACACCAGAGAACAGCATTACGAAGCCGTTGCGTGTTGTCATACCTTCGAAGCGAATCAAGTTAATGCTTGAGTAGAAGTAAGGCAGCATTGTTAGTAGAACTGCGTCAGTCGTTAGCTGGTTGAACAGGTCTGATGCGTGTGCTGTTTTAGAGCTGAAGAACATCAGTACAACCATCAGTGCAGTCATCTTGATTGACGCAAGGATTAGACCTTTCTTAGGCACACCGTTTTTGTCAGTTTCGCCGTAGATTTTAGGGAAGTTGCCATCGCTTGCTGCACGTTTACCAGCCTCGCCCACCAGCATCATCCAAGAACCTAGCGAAGTGAAACATGCTAGTGCTGTGAATGCTGATACGAATGGTGCAGTCCAGCTACCGAATAGCTCAGTGGTTGCCAATGCAAATGGCGCACCTGATGCCGCAACTTCTGACGCTGGGAACATGCCGCTGATCATTTGAGTTGATAGGATGTAAATCACACCTGCGATAGCAGTACCTAACATAGTTGCTAGTGGTACAGTACGTTTAGGGTTTTCTACCATACCCGTCGATACCGCTGCTGATTCCACACCTACGAATGACCATAGGCAGATAAGAACCGCTGTTACTACCGCGTGGCTGTCAGTGCCTGCTGATACGTTCCAGTTTTGGCTGTAAAGCGCAGTATCGAAGTGCGTCCAACCAAATGCAGCTGTACCAACAACTGGGATAAGGATAAGAACTAAACCAAGCGTACATAGACGGCTTACCCAGCTACCACCAAGTAGGTTGACGAAAGTGAAGATCCATACCGATGCAATCGTCGCAATACCTGCTGGAATTGGGTTATTAAGCACAGGGAAGAATACTGAAAGGTAAGAAACACCTGTAATGGCAATAGCCAGGTTACCAATCCAGTTCGCGTGGTAATAAAGAACGCCCGTTTGGAAACCAAATACCGGAGACACTTCGCCAGCATAAGCGATAGGACCACCTTCTTGTGGGTTTTTGGTTGCCAGACGAGCGTAAACGAACGCCAGACTCAGTGCACCGACCAAACAGATCAGCCAACTGAAGATTGAAACAGAGCCTACAGAGGCAAGACTAGAAGGTAATAGTGCAATACCACTACCCATCATGTTACCGGCTACGACACCCGTACAGGCAATAAGGCCGATTTTTTTCGCATTCGATGACATAACATCTCCAAATCTATTCTACTCGAGTCAACATGACTCAAACTGAATGGTTATTAGCGAGATGCTATGAGGAGGAACCTTCTCGACCTCGCTAAATTTCGAAGTGAAGACTACGCCCAAAAATCGGGAAAAAAATAAACTTGGTGTTATCAATAAAATGATTAGTTCATCAACATCAAGTTGAGATAAACATGATAAACACAAAAATATAAAACTATATTATTCATACGGTTATAAGAAAAACATCAAACCTTCTACCGATAGATAAACTCTCATCAACTCGTTGGTCATCGCGATAAAAGTTATCAACCTCTATCAACTTCCCCATCCCGAAGGGTTAATTCCCTGAAGTGTTGATTCCATAAATCTCTCCCTGATCGCGCTTTTTGACCCACATCAATATTCATCTCGCCTGCAAGAAAGCATCAAAATCATTCTCGCCACATAACTCAGCCAGACACTTCATACAATCAATAGAGATAGAGATAGAGATAGAGATAGAGATAGAGATAGAGATAGAGATAGAGATAGAGATAGAGATAGAGATAGAGATAGAGAAGCAAAGCGGGTATGTATTCCCGTTGCAAGCTTGCGCTGTTAGCTCCTTCGTAAGTCATTGCCCCACCGCCTCACCCTTTTCACTTTTCGACAGCGACAAAAAAGCCCCTCACCGAAATGAGGGGCTAGCATTAGACTGACGTTGAGTCCGAGAGAATTAAAGCATTCGAACGACAGAAGGGTGAACGGCGCGATACATGGCGTAATCAATCGCCTTCATGTTACTTGGGAAGACCAAGTTTTCGCACAGCAGGTACGTCTCAACCGACGTATCAATATAGAAAGCTTCACTGTAAGACTCACTGGCTAAATCCAGATCACCATCCAATTCGGCGTGCTTACCGCGAATCACATAGGAAAGCACTGAATCACGTAACCTCAATGCCTGTCCGAGATGCCGCTTGGCTAACGCCATGTCACCAATGATGGTTTCGTGCAGTGCTAAAGCTTCATAAATTCGCGGTTGAATTGGCCCCACCATCATTTTCACATTAGTCTCTAGTGCTTCACTGAGCTGCTGCATTCGCCCTTTCTTCAACTCCTGTGAGAAATCAAGTGCCTTTTGTACATGGTAAGCAATCAACAACTCAGCTTGAACGTAAGCATTATCCGGCTCGATTTCTAAAATGTTTTCCATCAAGTCGATACCTTGGCGGAATTGTTTAGTATCAGAGACATTAAGGTAATGGTTAGCCTGAACAAACAACTCCAACGCGTCGGGATTCATTGGCATTCCCGCCACCAGCATCGTAGATTTCAATTTGGCATCCGATACTTTCAGCACTTGCATCAAATCCAACGATGCTTGTTGAAGCACTGTCTTTAAATGACTACTGGTTAACGCGTATTGACGACTAAACAACACTTTTTCAGATGAGTTATTGCGATATTCCACCTCTAAAAAGCTGCCACCGTCATTCTCACGAACTCTCACCACAACCGATTTACCAGGCACAATGCCAGAAGTAAACGACGCCTTCTTTAGCATGACTCGGTAATCACTGACTTGAGCAATGTCGGACATCAACTTTTGGGCGAATCCGTCTGCCAAATCGTAGCTTAATCCTTCATTCGTAAAATTATCTTGAAATTTGAACTCAATCAGATGGGTATCGATGGCTTGGGTAATACGCACTTCCGATTGCTTGTAGGTAAACACGCCCATCACTACGACCAACATACTGATCCAGATGAAGTTCATAATTCCCAATCGCCAAGGACTGATTTTGTTTTTGCTCTGAGGTGCTTTTTTCTCTTTTGACATCTCGCAGACCGCGCGAGTTAGAGGACCGGCAGGAAAGGTAACGGCTGGTGCTATAGGTAGACAATCCTCTTCCGATTCTTCAACCGAAGGGGGGATCTCTTCATTTTGCCGACTTGTGACAAACTCTTCATGCGTCATAGTAACCACGTTCGCTACCAGCTTATAACCACGCTTGGGCACCGTGATAACGTAGTTGGTATTTTCCTCTCGACCGTCACGTAGTAGCTTACGCAACTCAAAGATGGATTGAGTCACCACTTGATCGGTCACAATCGCTCCAGCCCAAACGTACTGAATCAATTCCTCGCGGTTGAACACCTCATTCGCATGCTCCGCTAAGAAGTGCAAAAGATTAATTAAGCGTGGCTCAACAGTAACTTCCCTATCTTGTCGATACAGCTTATTTTCATCAACGCTCAAAACCCAGTCATTGATTTGAAAATAGACTCCAACCATGTATGAAAACTCTCGTATCTACAGACAGCGTTACGCTAGGAATCAGACAATGGTCGATTCCTACAAGTAACTAAAGGCAAGATTATAGGTGGGAAAGCAGCGTGTACCTAGAAAAGCAAGTCGCCAAAAATGCAAACTTAAGTTAAGTGATGCAAGAATGAGACTACTCAAGTGCTGCGAGGATAGAGCAATGTGTGGCGTCATCGTCTGTATGACCACAACAAGCATCATTAATCTTCTTTAACGCTCGGCGAATTTTCGTCAGCTCGTTAATTTTCCCATCAATCAGCTCTAACTTAGCAGAAGTAATGGCTTTTACCTCTGCACAGCTGTGTTCTGTCGCTTCTAACTTAATTTCTAACAGGTCTTTAATTTCATCCAGACTCAAGCCAAGATCTTTACCTTTGAGGATAAAGTGCACCTGCTTTTGATTCTCTTCATCATACAAGCGGTAGCCTGATTCGCTTCGCCCTGCGGGTTTTATTAGCGCGTTTTTCTCGTAGAAACGCAATGTATCGGCAGTCACACCACAACGTTTTGCCAGTTCACCTATCTGAAACATAACTTTCCCTATTAACTATCTCGTTACTTTTAAAGCTAAAGAACGACTTTTTTGCAATTATTTTTGAGATGCCAAACGATTGCGCGAGCTTTTTTGTAATAAATTGGTTAGAATACGCGCCATCAAATGTGGAGACTGTTTTCTAACCAGAAAACACCCTGCAAAGGTCTTTACCAAAACTGGCCAATATTTTACCCCAAGAGGTAAAAACAAGTTCATTTTTGGCAAACATCTTTAACTCCGTGAATTTGAGGAAAATGGAAGCATGAATAACGCTCGTCCTATTCGCCGTGCGCTTATCAGCGTATCAGACAAAACAGGTATTGTTGAGTTTGCGCAAGCTCTTGCTGAGCGCGGTGTCGATATCCTATCTACTGGTGGTACAGCTCGCCTACTTGCCGAACAAGGCATCGCCGTAACTGAAGTCTCTGACTACACTGGTTTCCCAGAAATGATGGACGGCCGCGTTAAAACGCTTCACCCAAAAGTTCACGGTGGTGTGCTTGGTCGTCGTGGCCAAGATGATGACGTGATGGAAAAGCACGGCATCAACCCTATCGATATGGTTGTCGTAAACCTATACCCATTCGCAGAAACCGTTGCCAAAGAAGGCTGTACACTAGCCGACGCTGTTGAAAACATCGATATCGGCGGCCCAACCATGGTTCGTTCTGCAGCGAAAAACCACAAAGACGTGACTATCGTTGTTAACGCAGGTGATTACGGCCGCGTAATTGCAGAGATGGACGCAAACGAGAAGTCTCTAACACTAGAAACTCGTTTCGACCTAGCTATCGCAGCATTCGAGCACACAGCATCTTACGACGGCATGATCGCAAACTACTTCGGCACTATGGTTCCATCTTACGGTGAGAACAAAGAAGGTGATGAAGAGAGCAAATTCCCTCGTACGTTCAACCAACAGTTCGAGAAGAAGCAAGACATGCGCTACGGTGAGAACAGCCACCAAGCAGCCGCATTCTACGTTGAAGCAAACCCACAAGAAGCATCCGTTTCTACTGCTCGCCAAATCCAAGGTAAAGCCCTTTCTTACAACAACATCGCAGACACGGACGCAGCGCTTGAGTGTGTGAAAGAGTTCAACGAGCCAGCATGTGTAATCGTAAAACACGCAAACCCATGCGGTGTTGCTCTAGGTAAAGACATCCTAGAAGCGTACAACCGTGCTTACCAAACTGACCCAACATCTGCATTCGGCGGCATCATTGCATTCAACCAAGAGCTAGACGCAGAAACAGCAACCGCTATTGTTGAGCGTCAATTCGTTGAAGTGATCATCGCACCTTCTGTTTCTGCTGAAGCGATTGAAGTGGTTGCAGCGAAGAAGAACGTGCGTCTACTTGAGTGTGGCGAATGGACAACTAAGACAACTGGCTTTGACGTGAAACGCGTGAATGGCGGTCTACTGGTTCAAGACCGCGACCAAGGCATGGTAAGCCTAGACGACCTAAAAGTGGTTTCTAAGCGCCAGCCAACAGAAGAAGAGCTAAAAGATGCACTGTTCTGCTGGAAAGTAGCGAAATACGTGAAATCTAACGCGATCGTTTACTCGAAAAGCGACATGACTATCGGTGTAGGTGCTGGCCAAATGAGCCGCGTTTACTCTGCGAAAATCGCAGGCATCAAAGCTGCAGACGAAGGTCTACAGGTTGAAGGTTGTGTCATGGCATCAGATGCATTCTTCCCATTCCGTGACGGTATCGACGCGGCTGCAGAAGCGGGCATCAAGTGTGTTATCCAACCAGGTGGTTCTATGCGTGATGACGAAGTTATTGCAGCAGCAGACGAACACGGCATGGCGATGATCTTTACCGGTATGCGTCACTTCCGCCACTAATTTCCTCTTCGTATTTGGCACTGTGGCGTCGTTAGCTGCTTTCGCCCACCCCGGTCACATAGCTGGCTATGCTCCCGGGGATGGGCTCAATTGTTGCCTAGCCACATCACCAACTACTTTGAGTAAACAGTATTTATAAGATTAGGGATTTTCATATGCGAGTTTTAATCATTGGTTCAGGCGGTCGTGAACATGCGCTAGGCTGGAAAGCAGCGCAAAACCCAAATGTTGAGACTATCTTCGTTGCACCAGGCAACGCAGGTACAGCACTAGAGCCAAAACTAGAGAACGTAAACATCGATGTAGAAGACATCGCTGGCCTTGTTGCTTTCGCCAAAGAGAAGGCGATTGAACTGACTATCGTTGGCCCAGAAGCACCATTGGTTATTGGTGTGGTTGATGCTTTCCGCGAAGCAGGTTTGCCAATATTCGGCCCGACCCAAGCCGCAGCGCAGCTTGAAGGCTCTAAAGCGTTTACCAAAGACTTCCTTGCTCGTCACCAAATTCCAACGGGTGCCTACGCGAATTTCACTGAAATCGAGCCTGCACTGGCTTACGTGCGTGAGCAAGGTGCACCGATCGTGGTGAAAGCCGACGGCCTTGCTGCTGGTAAAGGCGTGATTGTGGCAATGACGCTAGAAGAAGCTGAGGACGCAATCAAAGACATGCTAGCAGGCAACGCATTTGGTGATGCTGGTAGTCGTGTCGTTATCGAAGAGTTCCTAGATGGTGAAGAAGCAAGCTTCATCGTGATGGTCGATGGTGAGAACGTTCTGCCTATGGCCACCAGCCAAGACCACAAACGCGTAGGCGACAAAGATACTGGTCCTAACACCGGTGGTATGGGAGCATACTCTCCAGCTCCAGTGGTGACACAAGAAATCCACAACCGCATCATGGAAGAAGTGATTTACCCAACCGTACGTGGCATGGCCGCTGAAGGTAACCCTTACACTGGTTTCCTATACGCGGGTCTGATGATCGACAAAGACGGCACTCCGAAAGTGATCGAGTACAACTGCCGCTTCGGTGATCCTGAGACACAACCTATCATGATGCGCATGGAATCAGATCTTGTTGATCTGTGCCTAGCGGCAATCGACGAGAAACTGGATCAAGCGGAATCGAAGTGGGATCCACGAGCATCGATTGGTATCGTGCTAGCAGCCGGTGGTTATCCAGCAGCGTACAACAAAGGCGACGTTATTTCGGGTCTGCCACAAGTTGAAATTGAAGGCGAAAAAGTCTTCCATGCTGGTACAGGTAACAAAGATGGCGACATCGTGACAAACGGTGGTCGTGTTCTTTGTGCAACCGCACTTGGCAACAGCGTATCAGAAGCGCAGCAGCGTGCTTACGAGCTTGCAAAACAGATCAGTTGGGATGGCATGTTCCATCGCAACGACATCGGCTACCGTGCAATTGCACGTGAGCAAGAAAAATAAAAACAACATAAGTTGGCTCAAAAAACAAAAGGCGCACTCAGCGCCTTTTTTATTGTTCTTGTTCGACAGAATGCGAAGCAATGTTTATTCAGAGATCAACGTTGGCCGAGAAACACAATCAAAGTCATCGTCATTGAGCATCAACAGTTCATCGACCATTGCTTTGTTTCGTGACTGCTTGCCGACAAAAGCCACATAACTGTCTACCGATGAGAGACGCTCGATAATAAATTTTGGCAACGTCTGATTAAACTCGAGTGTCGAGAACACCTTACCTTTGCAGGTTTCAAACGATTGACCATTCCAATAACCTTGAATAAGGCTCTTATTGTTACGAGACTGCGCCTTAACCGATGCCACTACGTCATTCGCTTCTGCTTTGTAGCGCTCTAATTGGTCATGCTGAAGTGGTAAGACTTTACGGTTAACACGATATTTTTGGTAAACCGCTTCGCCATCTTTATTGAAACGGATGTGGATTTGAAAAGGCACCAACTCTTGTTTGGTATCAACTTGCTCGCCTTTTCGAATCAACTCTCGCAACTCACCTTCATCCCAGCGATAATCACTCTGGAACCAACCATTGTCCCCCATAGTCACATAATCAGCCGCCGTACTCACACGAGTGAGTTTCTCTGTCATCCAGTACAAGCTGCTAGCATCTCCCGCAACTTTACCACCAGAAAAATGCGTGAATTGTTCTAAATTAGGAGTTTCAACCGACGAACAGCCAAAAAGGGTAAGGCTAGATAGGAGAAGTGAAGTGAGTAGATGTTTTTTCATGAAATTGCACCGAGGCAGGATACCTCGGTGCATTCTAACTTAGTTTACTGATTCTTTCAGCGCTTTACCTGCTACGAATGCTGGTACGTTAGCTGCTGCGATTTGAATCTCGTCACCAGTCTTAGGGTTACGACCAGTACGTGCAGCGCGGTGGTTTACTTTGAATGTACCAAAACCAATTAGTTGAACTTGGTCACCCTCTTTAAGTGCGCCAGTTACACCATCAAGAGTCGCTTCAAGAGCAGCTTTTGCTTGTGCTTTTGATAGGTCTGCTTTCTCTGCGATAAAGTCGATTAATTGGGTCTTGTTCATTAGGTTTCCCTTCTCATAGGTTATCGAATTCGTCTCACTCTAAAACATAAATGCCCCATCTGGCAAAGGTTTGTAAGCGATCTTTCGATTTTCTGACGTACTTTTAGCCATAATATGAGTAATAACTCACAATTTGTTACCACATACCCCCTGAAAACCCTTGCTTTCCAAGGTATTTGGACCAATTTATAAGTCACTTTTGCGGTTATAATAGCTGCAAATAACCACTATCAAACTACATTCAAGGGCAACTATGCTGCTGTTATCCATTTATATCTCTATTGCAATCGGCATTTCGTTTATCTGTTCGGTGCTGGAGGCGGTACTGCTGAGTATCAGTCCGAGCTACATTGCGCAGCTCAATCAACAGGGGCATCCCGCAGCTGGGCAATTGGCTAAGCTGAAATCAGATATCGACCGACCACTGGCATCTATTCTGACTTTAAACACCATCGCTCACACTATCGGCGCGGCCACTGCTGGTGCACAAGCTGCGGTTGTATTTGGTAGCGAAGCATTAGGTATCTTTTCGGCAGTGCTGACATTGGCGATCTTAGTGCTTTCAGAAATCGTACCGAAGACGATTGGCGCGACCTACTGGCGTCAGTTGGCACCCACTGCCGCGGTCGCATTGCGTTGGATGGTATGGGCGCTTACACCCTTTGTTTGGTTCTCAGAGCAAATCACCAAGCGTCTTGCTCGTAACCACGAAGCTCCGAAGATGCGTGATGAGCTGTCTGCAATGGCGATTCTGGCACGTGAAAGCGGTGAGTTTGCCGAGGGTGAATCAAAAATCTTAAGCAACTTGCTTGGCATCCAAGATGTACCCGTAACGCAGGTTATGACGCCACGACCAGTAGTATTCCGTGTCGATGCCACAATGACCATCAATGAGTTCCTAGAAAAACACAAAGATACGCCTTTCTCACGCCCATTGGTTTACAGCGAGCAGAAAGATAACATCATAGGTTTTGTGCATCGCCTTGAGTTGTTCAAACTACAACAATCAGGTTGTGGACAGAAACAGTTGGGAGCAATCATGCGCCCAATTCAAGTGGTGCTAAACAATACCACTTTACCTAAAGTATTCGACCAGATGATGACTCATCGCTTACAGCTGGCACTTGTTGTTGATGAATACGGTACCGTGCTAGGTTTGGTAACGTTGGAAGATATTTTTGAACACCTCGTAGGCGAGGAGATCATCGACGAAGCAGATAAAAGCACTGACATGCAGGAGCTGGCTTACCAACGCTGGGAAAGCTGGAAAGAAATGCACGGCGTAATCGAAAGCCGCGATGACGATGAAGAAGATAATGAGCCGGAGAAGCAGGATAAAGAGCCAGAAGCTCAAGAGCCACCGAAACCCGACTCGAAAGAATCGTAATCAGCATTAGGTATAACAGCTTAAACGCACAAACAAAAAAGGCATCCAGTTAGGATGCCTTTTTCTATTTATTCAACAATTAAAGCGCAATACCGATGTTGCTCACACCTTCTTCACGTAGCTCTTCACGCAAATCTTTAATCAAGCTGATGTCACGTTCTACCGCTTCACGCAGCGGACGGAAGATAGCCCACTGGACGTCCCACTCTTCACATACGGCTTCGTTTTCTTTCTGGTTGTCGTTAGTGATTGGCTCTGCGCCTTGTGCTTGCTCTAGATCAGCAACGGTTTGTACCGACTGTTGACTCACTTTAAGCATTGAATCGAAAAGGTAGTCGCGGTCCAATAGACCATGCAGTAACGTAGACAAACCCTGACACGCGTCCATCGCTGGGTAAACGCCGTAAAAATCGAACTCATCCGCACTTGGGAACAACTCTTCTAACTTCTCCAATTGACGTTCGAAGTTAATTTTCGCGTTCTTAACTGTCAAAATTTCCCATACACTATCAAGAATCGCTCGGTAAGCACGCGGGTCAGCAAATTCTGTATTCTCACAAAACATCGCATAGTTTGGATACATGCGTTCACACAGACACGCCATAAAGGTAATTTGTTGCCAAGGTTCTAGTTTTTCTAAACGAACCTGAAGAGGATTCTTAAGCATAGTCACTCAATCATTGAAGAAAAAAACAGCGAAAGTGTACTTGATTCATCACAGGGAAAAAAGTTAATGCCGCATTCAAATCAGATTTTCCTGCTCTCAGAGCATCGCGACACCTACAAAACGTTACTGGCAGAGAAAAATCTGCCCGATCTTTGCCTCACCGACCAACCAGAAGCCGCTCAGATCGTACTAGCGGATCCACCCTTACTATCACAAAGCTTAGACGAGTTTTCACAGCTTGAATGGGTACAATCCACATTTGCTGGTGTCAACGCCTTAACATCCCCTAGCCTTCGTCAGGACTATACTCTAACTAACGTTCGAGGCATCTTTGGTCCACTGATTGCTGAATATGTTTTGGGTTACAGTATTGCCCATTACCGCCACTTTGCCCGATACCACCAGCAGCAACAAAACAAACAATGGCAGCCTCACCTGTACACGTCATTAAAAAGTAAAACCATGGTAATTCTTGGTACCGGTAGCATTGGGGGCTATCTGGGCAACGCCGCTAAAGCAATGGGGATAAAAACTATCGGTATTAACCGCACAGGTATCCCTACTCCAGGCGGCGAGTTTCATCAGACCTTTCATATCAATGAACTAAGTAAGGCATTTGAGCAAGCCGACATCGTTGTGAATACTCTACCAAGTACACCTGAGACGCGACAGTTACTTAATCGTCAAACGCTCAGCCAACTAAATCAGGCGTTATTGTTTAACGTAGGTCGTGGCGACGTACTGGATGAGGCAGGGTTGCTCTTCGCTCTGAAAAACCGTTGGGTAGAACACGCCTTCTTAGATGTGTTTGAGCAAGAACCGTTGTCGGTAGAGCATCCATTTTGGAAACTACCGCAAGTCACCATCACTCCACACATTGCTGCGCTGAGTTTTCCCGAGCAAGTCATCGAGATTTTTGCTGACAACTATCTACGCTGGCGCGATGGGTTTTCATTAAATTATCAAGTGGATTTCGAAAAGGGTTACTAAGAATGTCGTTAGACGAGCTATTGCAGCAAGTGAGGGCCTGCCAGATCTGCGCGGATAACTTACCTTTGGGTGCAAACCCTGTCGTGCAAGCAGCAAAAGGGGCACGCATCCTAATCATCGGTCAGGCCCCTGGCACACGTGTACACAAAACCTCGATACCTTGGAATGACCCAAGTGGTGATCGATTACGCCAATGGCTCGATATCGACAAAGACGTTTTCTACGACCCAAATAAAATTGCCATTGTCCCAATGGGATTCTGTTATCCAGGCAAAGGGAACTCTGGTGATTTACCGCCTCGTAAAGAATGTGCGCCCACTTGGCATAAAAAGATTCTTGAGCAACTGCCCAATATAGAGCTCACTCTACTAATTGGTCAGTACTCGCAGCAGTACTATCTCACCAACAAACCAAAGACGCTCACGCAAACTGTTCAGCAATGGCAAGATTGGGAACCGGACTTTATCCCGCTCCCTCACCCATCTCCACGCAATACATTGTGGTTAAAGAAGAACCCTTGGTTTGAATCTGACGTCGTGCCATACCTTAAAAAACGCGTTCACTCGATGCTTTAGGTTACCCATGCTCTAATTGCTTGTTTATCTGTACAAGAAAATTAGAACATAAAAGCCGAAGTCATAAGTATTTGTTTATATTAAATTTTAATGTCTAATGTACAGCTAGAGTAGTAATTAGATCATAGTAGGCCAAATACTACTAGAGCTGTACAGCCTTGAGTCTCAGATAGAAGAACTGAATTTTAGGTAAAAAAATACCGGCACTGAATGCCGGCATTTGATTTCAAAAGATCTAACTTACTTGTGGTATGGCTTAGATAGCTCGTGTACCGCTTCCACAAATACGCCCGCGTTTTCTGGCGGCACATCCAAATGGATACCGTGACCTAGGTTGAACACATGACCAGTACCTGCATCACCAAAACCTTCTAGAATACCCGCGACTTCTTCACGGATACGCTCTGGTGAAGCGTAAAGCATTGATGGGTCCATGTTACCTTGCAGAGCCACTTTATCACCGATACGTGCTTTCGCGTCTTCAATGTTGATTGTCCAGTCTAGACCAACCGCATCACAGCCCGTTGCTGCGATTTGCTCAAGCCACATGCCGCCATTCTTAGTAAACAGTGTGACTGGCACGCGACGACCGTCGTTTTCACGAATCAGACCATCTACAATCTTGTGCATGTATTGCAGTGAGAACAGATTGTAATCACGAGGCGTTAGTACGCCACCCCATGTGTCAAATACCATTACCGATTGCGCACCCGCTTTAATTTGCGCGTTTAAGTACTCGATAACGCTGTCTGCCAGCTTATCTAGAAGTAGGTGCAGAGTTTGTGGTTCCGCGTACATCATCTTCTTGATCTTGGTAAACGCTTTAGAGCTACCACCTTCGATCATGTACGTCGCAAGAGTCCAAGGGCTACCAGAAAAACCAATCAGCGGCACTTCACCCTTCAGGTCTTTACGGATCTGGCGTACTGCGTTCATTACGTATTGCAGTTCACCTTCAGGATCTGGCAAACCAATTTTTTCCACGTCGGCTTTGCATGTAATTGGGTTATCAAAAACAGGTCCTTCACCCGCAGCAAAACGCAAACCAAGCCCCATTGCATCTGGAATCGTTAAGATGTCCGAGAATAAGATCGCGGCATCAAGAGGAAAACGGCGTAATGGTTGAAGTGTCACTTCGGATGCTAATTCTGCATTTCGACACAAAGACATGAAATCACCCGCTTCTGCACGAGTCGCTTTGTATTCTGGTAGGTAACGACCTGCCTGGCGCATCATCCATACTGGCGTGTAATCTACCGGCTCTTTTAAAAGCGCACGCAGATAACGATCATTTTTTAATTCAGTCATTCCGTAATTCCAACTGTTAGGCTTTCTGTGAAAGGGGGTATTCTATCACTGATTTAAGTCCAATAGCTGTGTGCTTTGCAACCTGGATCAAGTTATTAACTTTTAAATCAATGCTTAATTTGCACCCAATCGGTATCAGTGTTAAAAATTTGTTCGCTAGCGAAAACTACAATTATAAACTGAGTACTTAGTACTCAGCATCTCATAACGACATCTTACTTACCCCCTCCCTCTCGGAGGGTTTTTTTTATCTATTTATCAGATAATTAGTGTCTATATCTTTCAGCGTCTGCTCGATAAGTGCTCTTGCAATCGTTCCTTTAGGCGCAACAGGCGGCATCTCGTCGATACCAAACCATTGTGCATCAGACAGCTCAGTGTAGTCTGGACTTAACTCTCCCGATTCATAGTCAGCTAAAAACCCCATCATCATACTGGATGGGAAAGCCCAAGGCTGGCTGCCAAAGTAACGAATATTTTTAACGAGAATTCCCGTTTCTTCATGAATTTCTCGAGCCACGCACTCTTCTAATGTCTCACCGACTTCTAAGAAGCCAGCAATAACCGTATACATACCATTTCGATGCCTTGGATGTTGGGCTAATAAGATCTGATTTTCTTTACGTACAGCAACGATAATACACGGAAATATTCTAGGATAATGAAGGGTGCGACATTCACCACACTGCATGGCTAACTGGTTATTATTAAGAAAGTTTCTTCCTCCGCACTGTGGACAAAAGCGCAAACTTTGCGTCATGTGCCCATATTGCACAGCTTTACTTAACAACATAAATAATGGCTCAGGAAAATGCAGGCAGTCACGCAGGGATACTAAAGGTAGATCATGCTCTAAATCGGCCAAGGTAAGCCACATGACGGGCGAACCAGAATACTCACCAATGGGTCTTGCACTCGTTACTGGCAGTGATAACTGCTCTGCAGACCCAAAGGGAACAGCACCATCCACCAGCCAAATTTCACTTCCTGCAACAACACACCAGTATGCATTTATCGCGCGGTTAACATCACCTTTTCTTAACATTACACCATCCCTTTGCTTGAAGTTCGTTCATTTTACTGGCAATCTAATTTCATACTAGAGTTTATCGTTAAGTAAATGTGCACTCTAAATTCTAGTAAGGACAAGAGTTTGTAATAACTTTACTAACTTTGCTTTGCAAAGGATACGTTCGCCGATGGGCGATCAGATCATGAGGGCATGGTCATGCTAAGAAAATTCAAACAAACACAAGACCAGTGGGGTGGCTCAAGTGATGTCATTGATCACTGGTTAGAGACACGACAATCCCTGATTGTTGAATATTGTAAGCTTGCAGCGCTGCAACCTTGTTCGAAAACCAATGTTATTGAACTCCCATCTCCTTCCGAACTGCAGGATTTCTGTCAGCATCTCGTTGATTACATCTCCGAAGGCCACTTTAAAATTTATGACATGGTTATGGACCGTTGGAAAGCAACCGGCTTTGTCGTGACTAATGAGATCAATCAAACCTATGGTCAAATTGTTCTAACGACTGAACCATTATTGAACTTTAACGATAAGTACTCAGAAGTGACTGAAGATGATGAATTAAATGATTTCGATTCTGATATGTGTCTCATTGGGGAAATTCTTGAGACTCGCTTTGAAGTCGAGGACTATCTGATACAGCAAATCGCAGAAAGCCTGTCTATGCCACCTGGAGCTTAGTATTTGCAAACATTCAGAAATAGAGTGAGAGAAAAGACTGACGATCATCGTCGGTCTTTTTTGTTTCTAGCTTTATCGAAAATCCCACCGGAAGAACAAAGTAGTATAAAAACTAAAAAGGCACCCGAAGGTGCCTTTTTCTTAAGCTTTTAACGATTACTCGTTATATGACTTACTCTTCAGAAGAGAAACCAGCGTTTAGAAGTGCCGCTAGGTTATCCGTTGCTTGCTCAGCAGAAGGACCATCTTGCGCTTCAGAACGTTTAGCTTGACGCTCTTGGTGGTATGCGAAACCAGTACCAGCTGGGATCAGACGACCAACAATTACGTTCTCTTTCAGACCACGTAGGTCATCACGCTTACCAGAAACCGCTGCTTCTGTTAGTACGCGAGTTGTCTCCTGGAACGATGCCGCAGAGATAAACGACTCAGTCGCTAGAGATGCTTTAGTAATACCTAGTAGTTCACGTTCGAAACGTGCAGGCTCTTTGCCTTCAGCTTCTAGGTTACGGTTAGCAATCTTAACTTGTGAGTATTCAATCTGCTCACCAGGTAGGAACTCAGAGTCACCAGAGTGAGTAATAGTACACTTACGTAGCATCTGACGAACGATAGTTTCAATGTGCTTATCGTTAATCTTAACGCCTTGTAGACGGTAAACTTCCTGTACTTCGTTAGCAATGTACTGCGTTACCGCGTGTACGCCACGTAGACGTAGGATGTCATGTGGAGACTCTGGACCATCTGCGATCACGTCACCACGTTCAACTTTTTCACCTTCGAATACGTTCAACTGACGATGCTTAGGAATCATCTCTTCATAAGCTTCACCGCTTTCACGTGTGATCACTAGGCGACGTTTACCTTTCGTCTCTTTACCAAAGCTCACAGTACCTGTGTGCTCAGCAAGGATTGCAGGCTCTTTCGGCTTACGTGCTTCAAATAGGTCAGCAACTCGTGGAAGACCACCGGTGATATCTTTGTTACCGCCAGACTTCTGAGGAATACGTGCTAGTGTTGCACCAACACCTACTGCTGCGCCATCTTCGATGTTCACAATCGCTTTACCAGGTAGGAAGTAGTGAGCTGGCATATCAGTACCAGGGATCATTACATCGTTACCTTGCTCGTCAACAAGTTTGATAGCTGGACGCATATCTTTACCTGCTGAAGGGCGAGCTGCTGGGTCAGTTACTTCGCTTGAAGATAGACCAGTTAGGTCATCAGTTTGACGAGATACTGTTACGCCGTCGATCATATCTACGAACTGGATGCGACCTGCTACCTCAGTAATGATAGGTAGTGTGTGCGCTTCCCAGTTTGCAACTGTTTCGCCAGCTTGAACTGTATCACCATCGCCTTTGCTTAGTAGCGTACCGTAAGGCAGTTTGTGCTTCTCTTTAGTACGACCAAACTCATCAACGATAGTTAACTCTGTCGCACGAGAAGTGATAACGATCTTACCGTCATCAGCCAATACAGATTTAGCGTTGTGTAGCTTGATAGAACCGTTGTTCTTAACTTGAACACTGTTCTCTGCCGCTGCTGTCGATGCCGCACCACCGATGTGGAACGTACGCATCGTTAGCTGTGTACCTGGCTCACCGATAGACTGAGCAGCAATAACACCCACTGCTTCACCTTGGTTCACTAGGTGACCACGTGCTAGGTCACGACCGTAACATTGTGCACAACAACCGAAGTCAGAATCACACGTTACTACAGAGCGCACTTTCATGCTGTCTACTGAGTTCTCTTCCATGATTTGACACCACTTCTCATCGATCAGGGTGTTACGTGGAATAAGAACGTCTTCAGTGCCAGGTTTTAGTACGTCTTCAGCAACAACACGACCAAGAGCAAGCTCAGAAAGTGCAACTTTAACATCACCACCCTCGATGTGAGGCATCATGTCGACACCTTCGTGAGTGCCACAGTCATGTTCAGTTACAACAACGTCTTGAGCAACGTCTACTAGACGACGAGTTAGGTAACCCGAGTTCGCTGTTTTCAGTGCCGTATCCGCAAGACCCTTACGAGCACCGTGCGTTGAGATAAAGTACTGAAGTACGTTTAGACCTTCTTTAAAGTTCGCTGTGATCGGCGTTTCGATGATTGAACCATCTGGACGCGCCATCAGACCACGCATACCCGCAAGCTGACGAATCTGTGCTGCAGAACCACGAGCGCCCGAGTCCGCCATCATATAGATGCTGTTGAATGACTCTTGTTGTTCCTCTTCACCGTCACGGTTAACTACCGTTTCAGATGAAAGGTTTTCCATCATTGCTTTCGCAACACGGTCGTTGGTCGATGCCCAGATATCGATAACTTTGTTGTAGCGTTCGCCCGCAGTAACAAGACCTGATTGGTACTGTTCCTGGATTTCACGTACTTCTTCTTCCGCTTCTGCGATTTCAGTGTACTTAGCTGCTGGTACAACCATATCGTCGATACCAACAGATACACCAGAAAGTGCCGCGTATGCGAAACCTGTGTACATGATTTGGTCAGCGAAGATTACTGTGTCTTTCAGACCTAGTTTACGGTACGCCTCGTTAAGTAGGTTAGAGATTTGCTTCTTACCTAGCTTTTGGTTAACGATGCTGTACGGTAGACCAGCTGGCACGATTTGCCATAGCATTGCACGACCAACAGTGGTGTCTACCATCTTGGTTTCTGTAGTGCTGTTGCCGTCTTCGTCTACAACAGTTTCTGTAATACGTACTTTAACGCGTGCGTGAAGCTCAGCTTGTTTAGTGCGGTATGCTTTCTCAGCCTCTTCTGGGCCAGAAAGGTACATGCCTTCACCTTTCACGTTGATCTTTTCACGAGTCATGTAGTACAGACCCAATACAACGTCCTGAGAAGGTACGATGATCGGATCACCTGACGCTGGCGACAGAATGTTGTTTGTCGACATCATCAGAGTACGAGCTTCAAGTTGTGCCTCTAGAGTTAGAGGTACGTGAACCGCCATTTGGTCACCATCGAAGTCCGCGTTGTACGCCGCACAAACAAGTGGGTGTAGCTGAATCGCTTTACCTTCGATCAGTACTGGTTCGAACGCCTGGATACCTAGACGGTGAAGTGTCGGTGCACGGTTCAATAGTACTGGGTGTTCACGGATTACTTCGTCTAGGATATCCCAAACGACCGCTTCTTCACGCTCTACCATTTTCTTAGCAGCTTTGATTGTAGTCGCAAGACCACGAGTCTCTAGCTTGCTGTAGATGAATGGTTTGAATAGCTCAAGTGCCATCTTCTTAGGAAGACCACACTGGTGTAGACGCAGGTATGGACCTACTGTGATTACAGAACGGCCAGAGTAGTCTACACGTTTACCTAGAAGGTTCTGACGGAAACGACCTTGTTTACCCTTGATCATATCAGCAAGAGATTTCAGAGGACGCTTGTTAGAACCTGTGATCGCACGACCACGACGACCGTTATCTAGTAGCGCATCAACAGACTCTTGCAGCATACGTTTTTCGTTACGTACGATGATGTCCGGAGCCGCTAGCTCTAGAAGACGCTTCAAACGGTTGTTACGGTTGATCACACGACGGTATAGATCGTTAAGATCAGAAGTCGCAAAGCGGCCGCCATCTAGAGGTACTAGAGGACGTAGATCTGGCGGAAGTACTGGAAGTACAGTTAGGATCATCCACTCAGGGTTGTTACCCGATGCGATGAACGCTTCTACCAGCTTAAGACGCTTAGTTACTTTCTTACGCTTAGTTTCAGAGTTTGTTGTCTCTAACTCTTCACGCATTTGTTCTGCTTCAGCGTGCATATCCATAGAACCTAGTAGGTCCTTGATAGCTTCCGCACCCATCTTAGCAGTGAACTCGTCGCCCCACTCTTCTAGACGATCTAGATACTCTTCTTCAGTAAGCATCTGACCTTTTTCTAGATCAGTCATACCAGGCTCTGTTACTACGTACATTTCGAAGTACAGAACGCGTTCGATATCACGTAGAGGGATATCCATTAGTAGACCGATACGAGACGGTAGCGATTTTAGGAACCAGATGTGAGCTACTGGTGAAGCCAGTTCAATGTGGCCCATACGGTCACGACGAACTTTAGTTTGTGTAACTTCTACACCACACTTCTCACAGATAACACCACGGTGCTTCAGGCGCTTGTACTTACCACAAAGACATTCGTAGTCTTTAACTGGACCAAAGATACGCGCACAGAACAGACCATCGCGTTCAGGTTTGAACGTACGATAGTTGATCGTTTCAGGTTTTTTAACTTCACCGAAAGACCATGAACGGATCATGTCTGGTGAAGATAGACCGATTTTGATTGCATCAAATTCTTCGGTCTTATGCTGTGCTTTTAGAAAGTTTAATAAGTCTTTCACAATCAGCTCCTGTAAGGAGTTAAAAGGAGCTCACTCGCTAAAGTGAGCACCTTCTTCCAAATAATCGCTTTGATTCTCTCGACTTTCATCAAGAGAGAAAAGGATTACTCTTCGTCTTCTAGCTCGATGTTGATACCTAGCGAGCGGATCTCTTTCAACAGTACGTTGAACGATTCTGGCATGCCAGGTTCCATGCTGTGGTTACCGTCTACGATGTTCTTGTACATCTTAGTACGGCCGTTAACGTCATCCGACTTAACCGTTAGCATTTCTTGTAGCGTGTAAGCAGCACCGTATGCTTCTAGTGCCCATACTTCCATCTCACCGAAACGCTGACCACCGAACTGAGCTTTACCACCTAGTGGTTGCTGAGTTACTAGGCTGTACGAACCAGTTGAACGAGCGTGCATCTTGTCATCAACAAGGTGGTTCAGTTTCAGCATGTACATGTAACCAACAGTTACAGGACGCTCAAACGCATCACCTGTGCGACCATCAAACAGTGTTAACTGACCTGATGTTGGTAGATCTGCTAGCTCAAGAAGTGCTTTGATTGACTCTTCTGGAGCGCCATCAAATACAGGAGTCGCGATTGGTAGACCGCCACGCAAGTTCTTGATCAGAGTACGTACTTCATCATCAGATAGAGAAGCAATGTCTACTTTCTGGCGAGTGTCGCCTAGATCGTAAACTTTTTGTAGGAACTCGCGGAATTTCGCTAGTTCTTGCTGCTCTTTAACCATCTGGTTGATCTTGTCACCGATACCTTTCGCTGCCAGACCTAAGTGTACTTCTAGGATCTGACCGATGTTCATACGCGAAGGTACACCCAGTGGGTTAAGTACGATGTCTACAGGCTGACCTTTCTCATCGTATGGCATGTCTTCAACAGGGTTGATCTTAGAGATTACACCCTTGTTACCGTGACGACCCGCCATCTTATCACCAGGCTGAATGCGACGTTTAACCGCTAGGTAAACCTTAACGATCTTCAGTACACCAGGTGCTAAATCATCACCTTGAGTGATCTTACGACGCTTAGTTTCGAACTTCTTATCAAAGTCGGCTTTTAGCTCATCCCACTGCTCAGCAAGTTGCTCAAGCTGAGTTTGTAGTGCGTCATCTTCTAGCGTTAGTTCTAGCCACTTCTTACGATCAGTTGTGTCTAGTTTCGCTTCAGAGTAACCGCCTTCAATCAATACAGCTTTAACACGGTTTAGAAGGCCGCCCTCAAGAATCTGGAATTCTTCAGTTAGGTCTTTCTTCGCTTCTTTAAGCTGCATCTGTTCGATTTCAAGCGCACGCTTGTCTTTCTCTACGCCATCGCGAGTAAAGACTTGAACGTCGATGATCGTACCTGATACAGAGTTAGGCACACGTAGTGAAGTATCTTTAACGTCAGATGCTTTTTCACCGAAGATTGCACGTAGTAGCTTCTCTTCAGGCGTTAGCTGAGTTTCACCTTTAGGTGTAACTTTACCAACTAGGATGTCGCCACCCTTAACTTCAGCACCGATGTAAACGATACCTGACTCGTCTAGTTTAGACAGAGCAGACTCACCTACGTTTGGAATATCCGCTGTGATCTCTTCAGAACCAAGCTTAGTATCACGCGCCACACAAGTCAGTTCTTGGATGTGGATAGTCGTGAAACGGTCTTCTTGAACTACGCGCTCAGATACTAAGATCGAGTCTTCGAAGTTGTAACCGTTCCAAGGCATGAACGCGATACGCATGTTTTGACCAAGCGCTAGTTCACCAAGGTCTGTTGAAGGGCCATCAGCAAGAACGTCACCGCGTGATACAGGCTCACCTGGCATCACACATGGGCGCTGGTTAATACATGTGTTCTGGTTAGAACGTGTGTATTTAGTCAGGTTGTAGATGTCGATACCAGCTTCACCTGGTACTAGCTCTTCTTCGTTAACTTTAACAACGATACGAGAAGCATCTACTGACTGGATTACACCACCACGTTTAGCAACTGCAGTTACACCTGAGTCAACGGCTACGTTACGTTCAATACCAGTACCAACAAGCGGTTTGTCAGCTTTCAGTGTTGGAACTGCCTGACGTTGCATGTTCGCACCCATCAATGCACGGTTCGCATCATCGTGTTCTAGGAACGGGATAAGCGATGCAGCGATAGATACAACCTGGTTTGTCGCAACGTCCATGTACTGAGCGTGCTCACGAGGGTGTAGACCAGATTCACCTTTCTGACGAGCTGTGATCAGCTCATCTGCAAAAGTACCATCTTCGTTTAGCTTAGCGTTCGCCTGTGCGATAACGAATTGGCCTTCTTCGATTGCAGATAGGTAATCTACTTCGTCTGTTACTACACCATCTACAACGCGACGGTATGGTGTCTCTAGGAAACCGTACTCGTTACAACGCGCAAACGCAGATAGAGAGTTGATCAGACCGATGTTTGGACCTTCAGGCGTTTCGATAGGACATAGACGACCGTAGTGAGTTACGTGTACGTCACGTACTTCGAAGCCAGCACGTTCACGAGTTAGACCGCCAGGACCCAATGCAGAAATACGACGCTTGTGCGTTACTTCTGATAGCGGGTTGTTTTGGTCCATGAACTGTGAAAGCTGTGAAGAGCCAAAGAATTCTTTAACTGCCGCAGAAATTGGCTTCGCGTTGATCAAGTCTTGAGGCATGATTGCGTCAAGATCGCCTAGGCTTAGACGCTCTTTAACTGCACGCTCAACACGTACTAGACCTACACGGAACTGGTTCTCAGCCATTTCGCCTACAGAACGGATACGACGGTTGCCTAGGTGGTCGATATCGTCCACTTCGCCCTTACCGTTACGGATCGCGATCAGCTTCTTCATCACTTCGATGATATCAGTTTCATCAAGCGTGCCTTGCTCTTGAGCATCTTCACGGCCGATAGAGCTGTTGAACTTCATACGACCAACAGTCGATAGATCGTAACGCTCTTCAGAGAAGAATAGGCTTTCGAATAGAGCTTCTGCAGCTTCTTTTGTTGGCGGCTCACCAGGGCGCATCATGCGGTAGATTTCTACCAATGCAGAAATACGATCAACCGTGCTGTCGATACGTAATGTTTCTGACATGAATGGACCGTGGTCTAGATCGTTCGTAAATAGAACTTCTAGCGCTTTGTGGCCTGCCTGAGATAGGTTCGCTAGTGCTTCCAGGCTGATTTCCTGGTTAGCGTTAACAATGATCTCGCCTGTTGCTTCATTGATGTAATCTTTTGATGCAACTTTACCTACGATGTACTCAACTGGTACTTCGATGTGATCAACACCATCTTTTTCTAGTTGGCGGATATGACGAGCTGTTACGCGACGACCTTGCTCAACGTAAACTTTACCATTTGCTTCGATGTCGAATGACGCAGTTTCACCACGTAGACGATCCGGAACCAACTCCATCAATAGAGTTTGGTCTTTCACTTCGAAGTTCACTTTCTCGAAGAAGATATCTAGGATTTCTTCTGTCGACTTACCTAGTGCTCGAAGGATGATCGATGCTGGTAGCTTACGACGGCGGTCGATACGAACGTACAAGTTATCCTTAGGATCAAACTCGAAATCAAGCCATGAACCACGGTAAGGAATAACACGTGCGTTGTATAAAACTTTACCTGAAGAGTGGGTCTTACCCTTATCGCTGTCGAAGAACACGCCTGGGCTTCGGTGCAGCTGGGATACGATAACCCTCTCGGTACCGTTGATTACGAAGGTACCATTGTCTGTCATGAGTGGAATTTCACCCATGTAGACTTCTTGTTCTTTAATGTCTTTTACAGTACCTGCTGGCGCGTCTTTATCAAAGATAACTAGGCGTAGTTTTACACGTAGTGGCTTTGAGTAAGTTACACCGCGAATTTGACATTCTTTAACGTCAAAAACTGGCTCACCAAGACGGTAGCTAACGTATTGCAGCTCAGAATTGCCGTTGTAGCTCTGAATCGGGAATACAGAACGGAAAGCGGCTTCAAGACCGTATTGACCTTCAGGATCCTGTTCGATAAATTTGTCGAACGAATCGAGCTGGATCGATAGCAGGTATGGAATGTCCAAAACTTGTGGACGAGTACCAAAGTCCTTACGGATGCGCTTTTTCTCGGTATAAGAGTAAACCATGGGGTTCCTCAGCTCGCTGATAAGTGACCCAAACTGTCCGCCCGCTCCTAGTTACTTAAGGGGGGTAAGGGACAGTGACTAATATAGCTGTTTACTGTAGTGGCATTTCATTTCGTAAGAATGAAATGTTTTTTGCATGGATATCAGGCGCTTAAACAGCGGGAAAATTCGCCTATACCCTACAGCGCAAAAAGGCCGGTGGTTAAAAAACCACCAGCCAATTAGCCGTTAGGCTAAGAAACTATGCAATAATTACTTAACAGCAACAGTTGCACCAGCTTCTTCTAGCTGAGCTTTAAGAGCTTCAGCTTCTGCTTTCTCAACACCTTCTTTAAGAGGTGCTGGAGCGCCGTCTACTAGAGCTTTAGCTTCTTTAAGACCTAGGCCAGTTGCGCCACGTACAGCTTTGATTACAGCAACTTTGTTACCGCCAGCAGCTTCTAGGATTACGTCGAATTCAGTTTGCTCAGCAGCAGCTTCGCCTGCAGCAGCGCCGCCAGCTACAACAGCAGCAGCAGCAGAAACACCGAATTTCTCTTCCATTGCTTCGATTAGTTCAACAACTTGCATTACAGACATTTCTGCAACTGCGTCTAGGATTTGCTCGTTAGTAATAGACATAACAATTCTCTTTTAAGTCAACAATAAGTTTATTAAGCAACCAGTAAAAAGCAAGGCTTATGCCGCTGCTTCTTGTTTTTGATCGCGGATAGCTGCGATAGTACGCGCCAGCTTGCCAGCCGAAGCTTCTTTCATGCACATCATTAGGCGTGCAATTGCTTCGTCGTAAGTTGGTAGTGTTGCTAGTACTTCAGCGTCAGTTAAAGCGCCTTCAAATGCAGCAGCTTTGATCTCGAAATCTTTGTTCTCTTTAGCGAAGTCTTTGAAAAGACGCGCTGCAGCACCTGGGTGCTCATTAGAGAATGCGATTAGAGTAGGACCAGTGAAAGTGTCAGTTAGACACTCGTACTCAGTACCTTCAACCGCACGACGAGCAAGAGTGTTACGAACAACTCTCATGTAAACGCCAGCTTCACGAGCTTGTTTACGTAGAGAAGTCATCGCGCCAACTTGAACGCCACGAGAATCAGCTACAACTGCAGAAAGTGCACCACTGGCAGCTTCGTTGACTTCAGCAACAATTGCTTTTTTGTCTTGAAGGTTTAAAGCCATCTTGGATTTACTCCTGGTTGTCGTTACACCACTCACTATCATCACGACAGTGAGAGCTATTGAGGTGCTTCCCCAGAAGAAAGTTAACTATATTACATAGAGCTTTCTGTCAGTTCGGGCACCATCTACGTAGGATAATTAAGTTTGCTTTTACACAAACACCTACGGTCTTGGACGGAGACTGGGTCTTAATTCATTTCGAACTAGGAGACAGTTCAAAGAACCAAAGTTCAGCCCCAACCACAAATATTAGGCGCAAAATTATACACTAATTTTGCGCCTAAGCAAATAAATTATGCTTGAGTGTTCAGGCTAGCCTGATCAACAGCAACACCAGCACCCATAGTAGTAGAGATGCTTACTTTCTTCAGGAAAGTACCTTTCGCTGAAGATGGCTTAGCTTTCTTCAGAGCAACTAGAAGTGCTTCTAGGTTCTCTTTGATCTGCTCAGCAGAGAAGTTTGCTTTACCGATAGTAGTGTGGATGATGCCGTTTTTGTCGTTACGGTAACGAACCTGACCAGCTTTAGCGTTTTTAACTGCTTCAGCAACGTTAGGAGTTACAGTACCAACTTTAGGGTTTGGCATAAGACCGCGAGGACCTAGGATAGTACCTAGTTGACCTACAACGCGCATTGCATCTGGAGAAGCAACAACTACGTCAAAGTTCATTTCGCCTTTCTTAACTTGCTCAGCAAGATCTTCCATACCTACGATGTCTGCGCCAGCTTCTTTAGCTGCTTCAGCGTTAGCACCTTGAGTGAACACTGCAACGCGGATTTCGCGGCCAGTACCGTGAGGTAGTACAGTTGCACCACGTACGTTCTGGTCAGATTTACGAGCATCAATGCCTAGGTTAACAGCAACGTCTACAGACTCAACGAATTTAGCAGTCGCTAGTTCTTGAAGAAGAGCAACAGCTTCGTTGATTTCGTATTCTTTAGTTACGTCAACTTTTTCGCGGATTACGCGCATGCGCTTAGTTAGTTTTGCCATCTTATTAACCCTCTACCACTAGGCCCATTGAACGAGCAGTACCAGCGATAGAACGCTTCATCGCTTCGATGTCAGCACCAGTCATATCAGCAGCTTTAGTTTCTGCGATTTCTTGGATTTGAGCGTCAGTTACAGTACCAACTTTTTCAGTGTTTGGACGACCTGAACCAGACTTAACGCCAGCAGCTTTCTTAAGAAGAACAGCAGCAGGTGGAGTCTTAGTTACGAACGTAAAAGAACGGTCGCTGTATACTGTGATAACTACTGGAGTTGGTAGACCTTTCTCAATAGATTCTGTTTTTGCGTTGAACGCTTTACAGAATTCCATGATGTTCACACCGTGTTGACCTAGTGCAGGACCTACTGGTGGACTAGGGTTAGCCATACCAGCAGCAACTTGTAGCTTGATGTAAGCTTCAACTTTCTTAGCCATGATAATTCCTAAGTTTGGGTACAAACGCTAATCGCGGATCAGCTCCCCGTTTGTGTAAGAAACTTTTTACTTCACCTGAAGTAAAAAGGCGCGAAATTATAGTCATAATCCGCGCCTTATACAACCCTAAAAAGGTGATTTTTTATACTCTTTAACGAAGAGTCTTAGTCCAGCTTTTCAACCTGACCAAATTCAAGCTCAACTGGTGTCGCACGACCAAAGATCGATACAGACACTTTCAGGCGGCTCTTCTCGTAATCCACTTCTTCAACAGTACCGTTGAAGTCAGCAAATGGACCTTCGTTAACACGTACCACTTCACCCGCTTCGTACATTGTACGCGGACGAGGCGCTTCACTCGCTTTCTCAAGACGATTAAGAATCGCGTCAGCCTCTTTATCCGTGATAGGTGCCGGACGGTCTGAGGTACCACCAATGAAGCCCATGACACGCGGCACACTGCGTACTAGGTGCCATGATTCATCGTTCATAATCATCTGAACAAGGACGTAACCTGGGAAGAACTTACGCTCAGATTTGCGACGCTGACCCGCGCGCATTTCCACTACTTCTTCAGTAGGAACCAGTACTTCACCGAATAGCTCTTCCATGCCGTGCATTTTGATATGCTCGCGCAGAGATTGAGCTACACGACCTTCAAATCCAGAGAAGGCTTGAACCACATACCAGCGTTTTTTTGGAGCTTCACTCATGAATAAAAACCCTCTATACCCCAGTTGCTAGAGCTACTAGACGAACCATAATTCCGTCAATACCCCATAGCACTAGAGCCATTACAATACTTACAGCTAAAACGATCAGTGTTGTTTGCATGGTTTCTTGGCGAGTAGGCCAAACAACTTTACGTACTTCCATACGAGATTCTTTTGCAAAACTGATCGCTGCTTTACCTTTAGTCGTTGTTGCTGCAACGCCTAAGGCAGCTGCAATAAGAACAACAACGCCTGCAGCACGAACCACTACAGACATTTCACCATACAGGTAATTACCCACAACAGCGGCAGCTGCCAATACGAAAGCGGCTACCCACTTAAACGTATCTGCTGCGTTTGAGCTATCAGGAGTTTCAGCATTATTTGCTTTCATAAAACCAACCTGTTACAAGTCTTAATATAGACGACAACAACCCCGCTGTTGCAGGGCAAACTCCATATCGCTGAAAAAATCAGCGTACTCTTCTTAAGATTAAGCCTCTTTGCTTTATCTTGCTCTGCGCCCAACCCACTTCTGAACAAGAAAACAGCAAAAATAATGTTGAGTGCAGAAAAAGGGCATCAAATGATGCCCTTTTTGCTACTGGTTCGTCAAATCTAATTCAAGATTTTCCGAAAGCATCGCTAATTCGCTATGAATTAGTCGAAGATCTTAGCAACAACACCAGCACCTACTGTACGGCCACCTTCACGGATCGCGAAACGTAGAC
>NZ_JAWOTK010000034.1:0-28243 GCF_033338855.1 Vibrio sp. Vb0937
CCCGTAGATTTCTCTACGAGCCTTCTGGAATATGGTGGCCCCTCGCAGACTTGAACTGCGGACCAATCGATTATGAGTCGACTGCTCTAACCACTGAGCTAAGGGGCCTTAATAGGACAACGATTATAGGGGAAGCGTTGCAAGGTGTCTAGATACCAACTAGGGCAATTGCGCTTAGTTTTTATCCACTTAGAACAGTAGATAATAAAAAAGGTGACCTAAAGTCACCTTTTTTGATTTCTAAAAGCTTGTATGCGCTGCGATTATTCGTCTAGGAAGCTGCGCAGAGTCTCTGAGCGGCTTGGGTGACGAAGTTTACGTAGTGCTTTTGCTTCGATCTGACGGATACGCTCACGAGTAACGTCGAACTGCTTACCAACTTCTTCTAGAGTATGGTCAGTGTTCATGTCAATACCAAAACGCATACGAAGTACTTTCGCTTCACGTGGCGTTAGACCTGCAAGCACGTCTTTTGTTGCCACCTTAAGGCTAGTTGCAGTTGCAGAATCTAGCGGAAGTTCTAGCGTTGTATCTTCGATAAAATCACCTAGATGCGAATCTTCGTCGTCACCGATTGGTGTCTCCATTGAGATAGGCTCTTTAGCGATTTTTAGAACTTTACGAATCTTGTCTTCTGGCATTTGCATGCGCTCTGCCAGTTCTTCCGGTAGTGGCTCGCGACCCATCTCTTGCAACATTTGACGAGAGATACGGTTTAGCTTGTTGATCGTTTCGATCATGTGTACCGGAATACGAATCGTACGTGCTTGGTCCGCGATTGAACGAGTGATTGCCTGACGGATCCACCACGTTGCGTAAGTCGAGAACTTGTAACCACGACGATATTCGAACTTATCTACCGCTTTCATCAGACCGATGTTACCTTCCTGGATCAGATCCAAGAACTGTAGGCCACGGTTGGTGTATTTCTTCGCGATAGAAATTACAAGACGCAAGTTCGCTTCAACCATCTCTTTCTTCGCACGGCGAGCTTTTGCTTCACCGATAGACATACGACGGCTGATGTCTTTAATGTTCTGTACGTTTAGAGAAGTCTCTTCTTCAATCATTTTTAGCTTAGCGATTGAACGACGGATTTCTTCTTCGTTACGTTTGATCTTTTCAGCGTATGGCTTGTCTGAAGCAAGAACTTCATCCAGCCAAGCTTCACTTGATTCATTACCAGTGAACAGCGCGATGAATGATTTCTTCGGCATTTTGCCGTATTCAACCACTGACTTCATGATCAGACGCTCTTGTGTACGAACGCGATCCATAGCAGTACGCAGTTCATTCACTAGGTGATCAAACTGTTTAGGCGTTAGACGAAACTCGCGGAATACGTCTAGCATCATTTCATTAGCAACGGTTGCTTTCGGGCTGTTATAGCCGTACTCGTTGATTGCTAATTGAAGATTTTGATAGGTGCTGCGTAGTTGGTTGAATTTCTCTAGCGCTAATTCTGGATCGATACCTACATCTTCTTCAGAATCATCTGAATCGTCATCGCTATCTTCGTCGTCATCAACGTCTTCATCGTCTTCTTCTTCTAACTGAGATTCAGTCAGTTCAGAACCGATGTGTGTTGCCGTTGGTGCAGCGGTGTCGTCAGCATCTGGATCTACAAAACCTGAAATTAGGTCTGTAAGACGTAGTTCTTCAGCTTGAACTTTGTCAAATTGCTCAAGAATGTACGGAATTGTGCCTGGGTATTCAGCAACAGACGATTGAACTTGGTTAATACCTTCTTCAATACGTTTTGCGATGTCGATTTCGCCTTCGCGAGTTAGAAGTTCGACAGTACCCATCTCACGCATGTACATACGTACTGGGTCTGTTGTACGACCAATCTCACTCTCTACGCTAGAAAGTGCAGCGGCTGCAGCTTCGGCTGCATCTTCATCGGTAATATTTGTGTCATCGTTCAGTGCTAAATCATCAGCATCAGGAGCAGTTTCTACTACCTTAATGCCCATGTCGTTGATCATCTGAATGATGTCTTCTACCTGTTCTGAATCTACGATTTCAGCAGGTAGGTGGTCATTTACTTCGGCGTAGGTCAGATAGCCTTGTTCCTTGCCTTTAATAACAAGTGACTTTAGCTGTGACTGCGGATTGTGATCCATAGACGGTATCCAACTTCGTAATCTGGTGAAGGAATCAGTATGCGAAATGCAAACCACTTACTATAACAAATTAAATCGTTGCTGACTAATTAAACAGGGTTACGCTTTTAAATCTAGCATAAGTGCTAGCAGCTCCCTTTTCTCTTCGGCTGATAAACCGACACTTCTTGCTTTGGCCTGCAGGTTTTCAATTTGTTTTTCTACGCACTGGGCAATAATTTTATCCAGTGAGTCTAAAAAGATTTCTTCTTGGTTGTCCTCATCGAGTGGAATGTCCCAACTCGCGAGACGAGACAGAAGGGTCTCATTTTGGCTGTTTCGCCAATGCTCTAATAATTGGCCTGTGTTGATATGGGGATGCGCTTGGCATTTATCAAGTACATCAACAAATAAACTTAGACCAGGAATGGGCAAATCTCTAACGCTAGTTAGATCTGGCACCATACTTACGTATTGTGGGTTTTGAATCAGTAACGCGATCACTTCTCGCATCGGCGTTCGCTTGATTTCTTTATGAGGTTGAGGCCTTTTATCCTCTTTACCTTGTTTTGAAATTAGCTGCTGTAGTTGGCGTTCATCAACCAAACCCAAACGGCGGCCAAGCAATTCTCTCAAGTATAGTCTTAAAGTGCCGCCAGGGACTTTATCAATGAGAGGAACCGCAAGAGTACTCAGTTTTGCCATGCCTTCTTTCGTGCTCATATCGACCTGCTGAGTCAATGAGCTGAACATGAATTCAGACAAGGGCATCGCATTAGACACTTGCTGCTCAAATGCTTGTTTTCCGTTTTGTCGGATATAAGAGTCGGGATCTTCTCCATCCGGCAAAAACATGAATTTTAACTGGCGACCATCCGTTAGGTAAGGCAATGCATTTTCCATGGCACGCCACGCGGCTTCACGGCCTGCGCGGTCACCGTCATAACAACACACGACGGTGCTTGTTTGCCTGAATAACACTTGCAAGTGATCGCCCGTTGTCGAGGTTCCCAATGAGGCAACGGAATAATCTACGCCATATTGAGCAAGCGCGACAACATCCATATAGCCTTCAACCACTAAAATTTGTGGTGGCTCACGGTACGCTTGTAGTACTTCATAAAGGCCATACAACTCTTTACCTTTATGAAATATCGGGGTTTCGGGTGAGTTGAGATATTTTGGTGTCCCATCACCTAATACTCGACCACCAAAGCCTATTACTCGACCGCGTCTGTCTCGAATAGGAAACATCACTCGACCACGGAATCGGTCGTAGCGGTTGCCTTTATCGTTTTCAATCAACATGCCGCCAGTGACGAGCATGTCTTGGTTTTCTTTATTCTGGCCAAAGTTCTTACGAACTAAATCCCATTCATCAGCCACATAGCCGATGCCAAACTTCTGGACGATTTCACCAGACAGGCCGCGATCTTTTAGATACTCAATCGCCACCTTACTTGCTGGCTGTTTGAGTTGGTTACGATAAAATTGAGCAATGCTGCCCATTAAGTCGTATAGGTTACGTTTTTCACTGCTGCTTGCTTGTGGGCCTGATTGAAACGAACCATTACCGCCGCTACGTTGTTCGCGAGGAACATCTAAACCCAAGTATGAAGCGAGTTCTTCAATGGCTTCGACGAATTCTAGTCGGTCGAATTCCATCAAAAAATCGATGGCATTTCCATGCGCGCCACAACCAAAACAATGGTAGAACTGCTTTTCTTGACTGACACTGAATGAGGGTGTCTTTTCGTTGTGGAACGGGCAGCATGCGCCGTAGTTTTTGCCTTTTTTCTTAAGTTTCACACGTGCGTCGATGATATCGACAATATCAAGTCGAGCTAGAAGGTCATCGATAAAACTGCGAGGGATGTGTCCAGCCATAAAACCTAACAAAAAAAGAAGATGATGAGTGGAGTGAATGCCTTAAAAGAATGAGCGTATTGCCCATTGATTTCATTCCATCCATCCAGATACAAACAAGCCGTGCGCTCCAAAGGATAGCACGGCTTGCTGCAATTGGGTGGGGTACCTTAAGCCAATTTAGCGCGAACTAAACCGCTTACTTTACCCATATCTGCACGCCCTTGAATTTGCGGTTTCAGAACGCCCATTACTTTGCCCATGTCTTGCATGCCAGCTGCGCCAGATTCAGCAATCGCGTTCTCGATGAGAGCCGCTACTTCTTCGTCTGTCAGTGGTTGAGGCATAAAGTCCTCAAGAACGGTAATTTCTGCTTGTTCCGCATCAGCAAGATCTTGACGACCCGCTGCTTCAAACTGCGCTACAGAATCGCGACGTTGTTTAACCATCTTGGTCAATACTGCAAGAATGTCGTCATCGTTCAGAGTAATCTGTTCGTCAACTTCACGTTGCTTGATTGCTGATAGGGCTAAACGAATAGTACCAAGGCGCAATTTGTCCTTGGCTTTCATCGCTAATTTTTGCTCTTCTTTGAGTTGATCAATCAGAGCCATAACTAAATTCCTTTTGGAGCTCAGTTATTAGTACAGGCGAACGCGACGAGCGTTTTCGCGAGCTAGCTTCTTAGCGTGACGCTTTTGAGCTGCTGCTTTAGCGCGTTTGCGAACTGTAGTTGGTTTTTCGTAGTGCTCACGACGACGCACTTCAGAAAGGATACCTGCTTTTTCGCAAGAGCGCTTAAAACGACGTAGAGCAACGTCGAACGGTTCGTTTTCACGTACTTTAACTACTGGCATATGCCTTTCACCTCAGGGGTTATTCGTTAACGCTGGTATTCAACAGACCAAATCACAATTGTTAGGTCTCTTACCAGCTTGATCAAAAATGGTGCGGAATTTTAATCCGATCACAACTACTTTGTAAAGCCTTTTGTCGATTATTGTCTGTACAAAATTTGTTTGCAGCACCAAGGCGAGGTAATATGACGCCCAAATTTCCTCTATACAGAAAGCATACTGAGAAAACCATGCGCATTATTGGTATTGAAACCTCTTGTGACGAGACTGGCATCGCAATTTATGACGATGAAAACGGTCTCTTGTCACACAAGCTATACAGCCAAGTAAAACTGCACGCAGATTACGGCGGTGTGGTGCCTGAGTTGGCTTCACGTGACCACGTAAAGAAAACCATTCCTCTTATTAAAGAGGCACTAAAAGAAGCGAACTTAACTTCAAAAGACATCGATGGTGTCGCGTATACCGCGGGGCCTGGTCTTGTTGGGGCGCTATTAGTGGGTGCGACTATCGGTCGCAGTATTGCTTATGCTTGGGGAGTGCCAGCGGTACCTGTTCATCATATGGAAGGTCACCTATTGGCCCCAATGTTGGAAGATAACCCTCCACCGTTCCCGTTTGTGGCGGTATTAGTATCGGGCGGTCACTCTATGATGGTGGAAGTGAGAGGCATCGGTGAGTACAAAATTCTAGGTGAGTCGATTGATGATGCGGCGGGCGAAGCGTTTGATAAAACAGCGAAGCTAATGGGTTTGGATTACCCAGGCGGTCCACTATTATCTAAACTGGCGGAAAAAGGTACACCGGGCCGCTTTAAGTTCCCGCGCCCAATGACGAATGTGCCAGGTTTGGACATGAGTTTCTCTGGTCTAAAAACCTTTACGGCTAACACGATTGCTGCAAACGGTGATGACGAGCAAACCCGCGCGGACATCGCATTGGCATTTGAAGAGGCTGTGTGTGCTACGTTGGCTATTAAATGTAAGCGCGCGCTTGAGCAAACAGGCATGAAACGCATTGTTATTGCTGGTGGTGTGAGTGCTAACCGTCGTTTGCGAGCTGAGTTAGAGAAGTTAGCGAAGAAAGTTGGCGGCGAAGTTTACTACCCACGTACTGAGTTCTGTACAGATAACGGTGCGATGATCGCTTACGCAGGCATGCAGCGCTTGAAGAATGGCGAAGTGGCTGATATGTCAGTAGAGGCTCGTCCACGTTGGCCAATTGATCAACTAACACCTGTCGCTTAGTCAAATTTATGCGGTAGGTTTGAAACCGGTTCTTTGTAATAAAGGTCTCTGCTCCTCAGAGGCCTTTATTTTTAATTATTCAATGAACCGCCTCGTTTTACATTCTGACTGATGCGATCAGTTCGCGATTGTTTCAGTGCTAGGATGACGTGGAAGAATAAGAAATGGATATAACAATGAATAAGTTTGAAATTGAAGGTCAGCAACTTGCTTATCTAGATAAAGGTGAGGGCCCTGTGCTTCTATTTGGTCATAGTTACCTTTGGGATAGCCAAATGTGGGCGCCACAAGTTGAGGTTTTAAGCCAGTCATTCCGTTGTATTGTGCCAGATCTTTGGGCACATGGTGAATCGGACGCTGCACCTGCATCGACACAGTCATTGGCCGACTATGCACAACATATGTTGGCATTGATGGATCATTTAGATATCGAAGAATTCTCGATAGTGGGCTTATCTGTTGGCGGCATGTGGGGAGCTGAGCTAACGGCTCAAGCGCCGCAACGTGTTAAGTCACTGGTATTGATGGATACCTTCATTGGCTGGGAGCCAGAAGTTACGTATAAAAAGTATTTTGCAATGCTTGATACCATCAGCCAAGTCCAAGCAGTGCCTGCGCCAATTATTGAAGCCGTTGTGCCGCTGTTCTTTGCCAACAACGTCAATCAGGATAACCCTAAACTTGTCGCTTCATTCAAACGCAGTTTAGAAGAGCTGAACGGTGAGCGTGCGGTGGAAGTAGCTCGCATGGGGCGCATGGTGTTTGGTCGCCGTGATGTGATTGAAGATTCGGAAAAATTCGCTCTGCCGACGTTAATTGCGGTGGGCTGTGAAGATAAGCCTCGCCCGGTTTTCGAATCGTATTTAATGAAAGACTGTATCTCGGGCAGTGAGTTGGTAGAAATTCCGCAAGCGGGACACATCAGTTGTTTAGAACAGCCGGAGTTCGTCAACCAAATGTTGTTGAACTTCCTGAATCGAGTTCATGCGTAACCAATGCATCCCTCTTTAAACGAAAAACTCGGCATTAAGCCGAGTTTTTTTGTGTCAGTTTCTTCTCGCCGATTTTTGGCTCGTCGCCAGACAAAAGCCGACGAATATTTTGATGATGCTTAAATACGATTAAGCAACACAGCATAGCAACAGGTAACGTGTATTGCGGTTTAAACATCCAAGTATAAAACGGAGTGACCAAAACCGTGACGAGAGCCGCTAAGGATGAATAGCGGAATAGCGCGGCTACTGACAGCCAAGTTAACATCACCAATCCTGTTAAGTCCAAACCAATCGGAGCGATAGCGCCAAGCGCGGTTGCGACACCTTTTCCGCCTTTAAAGTGGAAAAAGATGGGGTACATGTGGCCAAGACAGGCAGCAATGGCGATGACGCCAAGAATGATAGGGTCGATACCAAGAAAGTATCCGCCCCACACGGGGATAGTGCCTTTGAGCATATCGCACAACAAGACTGAAACAGCGGCTCCTCGTCCGCCAATACGCAATACGTTCGTTGCTCCAGGATTGTTAGATCCCACACTGCGTGGGTCTGGCAGTTTTAAGAGTCGACAGATCAAAACCGCACTGGAAACCGAACCTAATAAATAGGCGGCCATTGTCATTATCAGTGCCAGTGCGTCCATAGAAGTCCTTGATGGATTGGAATTTAATGCTCGGTTCCCGCGTAGTTGCTATCATACCCCGAATTTACATAATGCAGAAATCCTCACTGTGATAGAGCTTGCATTATGTGATTTCTTGTATATAAAGATGCTTTCGCAGTTTATACCTAAGTAACATTGTGATGACCAAAGTAAATGTTACTTAGGTATAGAATACTACGATCAAATTACCCCTCACGGGTATCCGACCTCTGTAATAGAAGGACATAAGATGGCTCTGGATAAAGTTTTTATTGAACAGTTAGAAGTAATCACCACCATTGGCGTGTACGACTGGGAGCAACAAATCAAACAAAAGTTGGTTCTAGATATTGAAATGGCACACGATAATAAACCTGCGGGCAAAAGTGATGATGTGCAAGATGCACTGGATTATTCGCAGGTGAGTGAGGCGGTACTTAACCACATTGAAAATGGTCGTTTCTTACTGGTCGAGCGCGTGGCTGAAGAAGTAGCAGAGCTTATCATGCTGCGTTTCTCTGTGCCTTGGGTGAAAATCCGCCTAGCGAAGCCTGGCGCCGTGCCGCAAGCACGTGCTGTTGGTGTGGTGATTGAGCGAGGCCGAGCATGATCACCACTTATATCGGTGTTGGGACGAACGTAGAAAGAGAGCAACATGTGCTTGCTGCGTATCAGGAGCTGCAACGGCTTGGAGAAAATCTCCTCGTATCACCGATATATGAATGCGAACCTATTGGTTTTAGCAGCAAGAATTTCTACAACTTTGTCGTTGCAATGCGTACCGAGTTGTCATTAGAAGAGTTGAGCCATCAACTACGCGAGATTGAATTTAAGTGGGGACGCGAAGAAAACGCGCAAAAGTATCAGGATCGAACACTGGATCTCGATATAGTGTTGTTCGGTGAGCGCGTCTCCAAGAAAAAACCTGAGCTACCTCGCAGTGATATCTACAAATATCCTTTTGTCACAAAGCCGCTGTATGATCTCGAACCGCAATTAGTGATCCCAGGCGATGGACGCACAGTCGCAGACATTTGGCATGCTATGCAGCCAGTCGATTCGCTCAAACCCGTTTCCTTTCATTTTTAATTTGAGTTGTTTACATGAGTTATTTTGAAGCCTTTATTTTGGCTCTGATTCAGGGGCTGACAGAGTTTTTGCCTATCTCAAGCTCTGCCCATTTGATCCTGCCTTCCGCTATTTTAGGATGGGAAGACCAAGGTCTAGCCTTTGATGTTGCTGTTCACGTCGGTACATTAATGGCTGTCGTGATCTATTTTCGTCATGAAGTAATCACTTTGTTTCAAGCGTTATTTGCTTCGATCTTTAAAGGAGATCGCAGTAAAGAAGCTAAATTGGCTTGGATGATCGTGATTGCGACGATTCCAGCTTGTGTGTTCGGTCTATTGATGAAAGACATCATTGAAGTGTATCTACGTAGCGCTTACGTCATCGCGACTACCACGATCGTATTTGGCTTGTTGCTATGGTGGGTAGACAAAAACGCTGAACTCGTTGCCGATGAATACCAAACGGGTTGGAAGAAAGCTGTATTTATCGGTATTGCCCAAGCCTTAGCGATGATTCCTGGAACTTCACGTTCAGGGGCGACCATTACAGCAGCGCTTTACCTTGGCTTTACTCGAGAAGCGGCTGCCCGCTTTTCATTTTTAATGTCGATCCCAATCATTACATTAGCTGGTAGCTACTTAGGTATGAAGTTAGTGACCAGTGGTGAACCTGTCCATGTTGGTTTCTTAATGACTGGCATTATCACATCGTTTATCAGTGCGTACATCTGTATCCACTTCTTCTTGAAGATGATTTCACGCATGGGCATGACACCGTTTGTGATTTACCGTCTGATTTTGGGCGTCGGTTTGTTCGCTTTTCTATTAAGTGCATAATTGATGCTAACGAAAAACGCCCGCGAAATCCGCGGGCGTTTTTGTTTGTTCGTTACTTCTTAAGTGCTGCTTTCACTGCTTCAATACGTCGTTTTTCTTGCTCGTCACGAATCGCAGGGCCTTTAAAGCCCTCTTTGATTATGATTTGAACGTCAACTGCCGCTGCTGCTTGGTAGGCTTGCCTAAAAATATCCGCCTGTGGATATGGTTGCGTTTCCAGTCCTTTACGACCAGCGTGATCCGCTTGGCAGCAAAGCAAGATATCTTGCAGACGTTCGGACTTACGCCACACATCGAGCTTATTGAGTATTTTAATTATGGTTTGTGGTTTAAGTTCAGCCGCGCGATGAATATTGGAGTGCTGTTCGCACACCATCAAGGCGAAATCACGAAACTCATTTGGTACCCGGACACGTTCGCACAGCTTTTTGATCAGTTTTAATCCTGTATGGCAATGCATTTTGTGGCTTGGCCATTCGCTCTCTGGCGTCACGCCTTTACCCAAGTCATGCACTTGGGCGGCAAACCTGACGGGGAGTGAGTTACTCAATTTTGCGGCTTGCTCTGCCACCATCAAAGTATGGATGCCAGTATCGATTTCTGGATGCCACTTCTCAGGTTGAGGTACGCCAAATAATGCATCAATTTCAGGTAACACCACGGTTAATGCACCACAGTCTCGTAGAACCGATAAGAAAATATCAGGGCGAGGAGTAGAGAGAGATTTATGCCATTCTTGCCAAACACGCTCGGGAGTCAGTGTGCTCAGTTCTCCGGACTCTGCCATGTGACGCATTAACCGCATAGTTTCGTCGGCAACCGTAAAGTTTAGATCAGCAAGCTTTGCAGCGAAGCGAGCGACACGTAAAACGCGTAGAGGGTCTTCAATAAAGGCGTCTGATACATGGCGTAGCAGTTTATCGTTGAGATCTTGCTGGCCACCATATGGGTCATGGATCGTGCCATCACTCTCCATTGCCATCGCGTTAATGGTTAAATCACGACGTATCAAATCTTCTTCTAAGGTGACGTTTTGATCGAAGAAACATTCAAAACCAGTGTAACCAGAACCTGACTTTCTCTCTGTTCGTGCAAGGGCATGTTCTTCTTTACTTTTGGGATGCAGAAATACAGGAAAGTCTTTACCAACGGCGGTGTACCCTTGGGACAACATCATCTCAGGCGTCGCGCCTACGACCACCCAATCATTGTCATAACTATCAATTCCGAGCAATTTATCTCGAACTGCGCCACCTACTAAATAAACTTGCACGAATTACCTCTTAATTTATGGATATGCCGTTGGACATTGTAGCAAGCAATGGTACTTTTCTTTACTCCCGAGAGTAGATGCGGCTATGTTTATATTATATCTGACTATTCTCAGGTGGTTTTTTAGCTGGAGAGCCTAATGTATAAGGACTTTTTTGGGTTTGTCGAACAACCATTTTCGATTGTTCCAAACTCACGTTATTTGTATTTAAGCCAACGTCATAAAGAGGCAATCACACATCTCCAAGCCGGGCTAGGCGATGGCGGTGGTTTTGCTATGCTTACTGGCGAAGTAGGTACAGGCAAAACGACTGTCGCAAAAGCGATGCTGGCGAATTTGGGTGATAACACCAAAGCGGGTCTTATCCTCAATCCCACGTTTTCGAGTAGAGACTTGCTTGAAGCCATTTGTGATGAGTTCAAAATCACCTATCCGCCAGACGCAAACCTCAAACAGCTAAACCAGGTTATCCATCAATATTTGCTGCGTAATTATCGTTCAGGTTGGCAGACATTGCTGGTCATTGATGAGGCTCAACACCTTGCTGCCGACGTTCTAGAGCAGTTGCGCTTGTTGACCAACTTGGAAACCGATACCAGAAAACTGCTCAAAGTGTTGTTGGTCGGGCAGCCTGAATTGCAGCGGTTATTACAAACAACACAACTACGCCAACTTGCCCAGCGTATTACCGGGCGTTATCACCTGTTGCCGTTGGATGAAAAAGAGACAGAAGATTACATCGCATTTCGACTACATACAGCAGGTGGCGACCAGCAACTGTTTAATCGTGCTTCTTGTAAACTTATAGCCAAATACAGTCACGGTATACCGCGGCTCATCAACCTTATCTGTGACAAATCCCTCAACATTAGTTATCACCAGGGTAATGTGGTTGTGGATAAGCAAACCGTTCAGCAGGCCTGTGAAGAGGTGATGCAGTTTCAGGCAGATATTTATCAGCAAGATAAAAAAGAGCGCCGGACTTTCCGTTGGCCTGCTTGGGGCTCTGTCACGGTAGGCCTTATTGCTGCATTAAGTACGGGATGGGCGGTCGTGAATTATATGCCAGCTCAAGCGACGTCAGTGTTGACACAAGTGACGGAGCCAAGAGTAGAGCCAACACCAACCGTCGTCAGCCAACAGTTAACGGATGAGCAGCGTGATTTATTGTTAACACAAAAACAGTCGAACCTCGCTGTAAATGATTTGTATCGTTTGTGGGGATATCAAGCATCGGTTCGCGATAATCTTTGTTTGTCAGAACCGCAGTCGACTATGCGTTGTGAGCGTAAAATGGCGACTTGGCCGCTGTTGATGCAACAAAATCGCCCTGTGATCTTGGAGTTGAATTATCAAGGTGATGTTGGGTATGTCATTCTATATGCCGTCGGTAATGATCAAGCTGAAGTGCTCAATGGTAAGCAGCGTCTCCGTCTGCCAATTTCATGGCTAAAGCCGTTGTGGCAGGGCAATATTATCGAACTGTGGCATGCTCCGCTGAATGAAACATTACGTTTAGACATGGAAGGCCCTGCGATTGAAGTATTAGACCGATTATTAGCAGAAGCGGTGAGTGAGCCACTGCTTGAAACGTCTATTTTTGATGGTGCGATGAAAGAGCGAGTCGAATTATTTCAACGCTGGCAAGGAATTGGTGTCGATGGTATTGCAGGTAAGCGAACGCTAGACCGACTTCAGCAAAATGTTCAGCCAGATGCGCCTCAACTGGCGAGAATAGAGAAGGAGGACGCATAATGTCAGCTGTGAAACATATAGGTCTGTTCTTGCTGCCAATCACTGCTTCTGCTATTGGAGTCGCTTGGTACTTAGATCTCTTTGCACCGAGTGTTGAAGTAGATACAACGTCCCCGATAGAAAAGGTCGAAGTGGTATCACCTTTCAAAGTATTAGACTATCCAGAGAACACCCAGTTGGCCCAATTGCCAAGAGAGTGGCCACGTGCAGAGCTATCGCGTGATTTTGGTACATTTACCACCCCCGATGAATACACGAGCCATACACCAAGCAGAGATGAAACACGCGACTCAGCATCAACCCAAACGACTTCTGCTGCTGAAGAGGACCTCGGGTTGTCTTTGGATGATCTGGATTTATCCTCATTATCTCCTGATTTAGCTAGGAAGGTCGAAAATGCCTTATCCCGAGATGATGACAATTCGTCATCACAAACGGCACGCGTGAACGATTTAGAGCGCAACGCTCACCAGTGGCAAGGGCGTCTACCTGCGCTTAATTTGCAAACCCATATGTACGCTAGTGATGAAAATCGCCGTTGGGTGAAAATTAACAATGTTGAGTATCATCAGGGGGATGTCGTTGATGATCAGGTCACTCTAAGAGAAATACAACCGCAAGCTGTGATTGTTGAGTTCCAAGGTGAGCAAATTCGTATACCAGCGTTGTATGAGTGGAAAGGGTAACTCGTGTAGAAACACATCAAGCCAGCGAAATCATATCGCTGGCTTTTTATTTTTCAGAGCATCTTTTGCATCTATTCTGGTGATGATTTCTAGATACTCAAACAAGCAAAATATAGCTTTCCTCAGTCGTTTAAATAGCACCAATATCATTCATCTATTGATAGCGCGATTCCAGTCAGCGTTGTGTAAAAAGACACCATCTTCACGAACTTCGGAGTAATGACTTGGTCCACGTTAGACCCCATCACATAATAGGAGTCTAAACAGAGACACATGCGTATTCTGATTTTTTCTTTAAGCATTGTTGCATCGACAAGCTATGCAGCAAAGCCAGACCCATTCCCAGTTACACCAGATAGTCGCGGGCAAGATTTCATGGTCAGTGCGACGAATCCTTACGTGAGCAGTACCGGTTACTCAATATTGAAAGAAGGCGGTAACGCTGTTGATGCTATGGTCGCGATGCAGATGGTGATGTCTGTCGTTGAGCCAGATATGACCGGAATTGGCGGCGGGACTTTCGCGCTGTTTTATCAACATGACGAGAAAAAATTTCTGGCCCTTGATGGTCGAGATGAAGCGCCCTCTAGCGCGAACCCTGAAATGTTTGTTGAGAATGGGGAAGTACTCAGTCGCAACGAAATATTAGGCCCTCGTTCTGTTGCGGTTCCGGGCACATTGCGGTTGCTTTACACCACTCATGAACAATACGGCAAGTTGCCATGGGCAGAGCTGATTAAGCCGGCGATTACATTGGCGAGCAATGGGTACGCGATGAACAGCTACACCTACGACATCGTAGTAAGAGAGCAAAGCCGACTTGAGCAAGATCCGGAAGTGAAAGCCTTGTATTGGCAAGGGGACGATATTAAGCCGACGGGAACCTTGATGAAGAACCCTAAGATGGCTGAGACGCTGAGGAAGATCGCGCAACAAGGCGATCGTTACCTTTATGGTGGTGAGCTTGGTCAGCACATCGTAGAGACGGTTAATAGTCGTATTGACGACCAACACGAGAAGTTGTCTTTAGAAGATTTTAAACATTACCAAGTGAAGCAGCGTGACATCATTGAGAGCGACTACCGTGGGAATAAAATCGTCTCTTTTGGTTACCCAGCTTCGGGCGGTGTGATGGTCGCTCAGAGTCTTGAACTGCTCGCACCCTATGACATTGCCCATATGGCGAAAACGGATGTGGAACCTTGGCGTCTCATGACTGAAGCGATGCGAATAGCAAAAGCCGATCGTATTGCGTATGCCGGAGATCCGGATTATGTGGAAGCGCCAGTTGAACAGTTATTGTCTAAAGCCTATCTAGATCAGAGACGTGATTTAATCCCTGATAATGGCACTTTAAAAGAGGATCCAAAAGCAGGACAGATAACGCAAACTCAGTATGCGCAATATCAAGGCTTCGAGAGCAAAGATACAGGGCATATTTCTATCGTCGATAGAGATGGAAATGCAATTGCGATGACCAGCACGGTAGGAACGGGTATGGGCTCGGGTGTGATGGTCGATGGCGTTATCTTGAATGCGCAGATGGCTAACTTCTCACCTCTGCCAACGGTTAACGGCAAACCTACACAAAACTCAATTGAAGCGGGCAAGCGTCCACGTTCGGCTATTACGCCATTAATGGTGATGGACAGTGATGATAATTTGCGTTTGGTGGTTGGGTCACCAGGTAGTTCACAAATCCCGGGGTATGTACTCAAAACCGTGGTTGGGGTGCTGGATTGGAACTTATCAGCGCAAGAGGCTATTGACTTACCAAACATCCAGTATGGCACTAAGATAGACCGCACCAAGTCTTATGACCCGACTGGTTTGCTGGTGGAAAAGAAAACGTTCGCAGAAATGTTGGTGCCTGAGTTTATGGAGCTTGGCTACCCAGTGCACGTTATTCCAGTGGTAAGCGGTTTGAATGCAATTGAGCTAAAAGATGGCAAGCTTTATGGCGCAACGGATCGTCGTCGAGCCTCTAGTTCAATAGGGGAGTAGTACTCACTTCTATCAAACGAAGCAAACTAAAAAGCCAGTCAATATCGACTGGCTTTTGCGTTCTTTTTAAAGATAAAAGCGTAAGGGTTTATGCCCAACCCGCAGGAGAGCGCTTTCTACGAGGCATGACATGCGGAAGAATCAAACCAAATAGTAAACCTAAACCTGCAACACCGCCGCCATAAGTGAAGTACTTAAGCAGCATGTCATCTTTTTGTGTATCCAGCTTTGCGCGTAGCTCGCGGTTTTCTGTTTCAACAGAAGTAAGCTGATCACTGATCTCAGAGTATTTATTTTCTAGATCTGAAATTTGTTGGTTACGTGTTTCGAGAGAGGTAACAAGACCTGCTTTCTCTGCATCAGAAGTTTGACGAGCATTAGCAAGCTGCTCTTTTACTTCGGCTAGCTCTTTCTCAATGCGAGGAAGGCGAATTGCCATGCTCTCTTGGTTTGTCACAAACTTGCTTTGTACCCAACCAGTGCGACCACGGTCATCACGAACTTGCGTGTAGCCAGTATCTCGGTTGGTTTTAATCAGTTGTACTTTAGAACCGGCGTTAACACTACCAATAATACGGTAGGTGTTATTTGGACCTGAGTGCATGAAAGTGAAGAGGTCATCAGAAATATAACGGTCTGCTGCTAGGGCCGCTGGCGCTGCTAGCAAAGTAAACAAAACCGTGATGATTAGTTTTTTCACAGTAAATCCCTTAACGATTTTTCTTGGAGACAGCGTTGGCACCGAATGATTGGAGCCGGAAATAGACGAATAGTATGCAGTTTCAAACTTCGGTGCAACAAAGAAGGGAGGCAAAGCCTCCCTTTCTGTGCGTTTGAGTCAATAATGACAAAGCGCTTACATTCTATTGACGAGTGTCTTAAGCGAACATCGCTTGAAGTCCGTAGAAGAATACTACGGCCAATAACGCACCCGCTGGTAGTGTAACGATCCATGATGCCACGATGTTACGAACTACGCCTAGGTTCAGTGCTGCGATACCACGAGCAAAGCCAACACCGAGAACCGCACCAACCAATGTTTGAGTGGTTGAAATTGGCAGGCCTGTACCAGACGCTAGAACTACCGTACATGCTGTTGCTAGCTGTGCTGCAAAACCGCGGCTAGGCGTTAGCTCAGTGATGCCTGTACCAACGGTTGCCATTACTTTGTGACCTAGTGTTGCAAGACCGACCACGATACCAATACCACCAAGAGGTAGAATCCACCAAGCGATGGCGCTTTTCGTGCTGATTTCGCCCATGTGTTCAACAGTCGATACGACAGCAGACAGTGGACCAATGGCGTTTGCAACGTCGTTTGAACCGTGTGCAAATGCCATCGCACAAGCGGTGATAACCATCAGAACGCTGAAGATACCTTCCACGCCAGAAAAGCTGCGGTCCTCTTCGCGATTAGCGAATTTTTTCTGGATGTATACGTAGCCGCCAATCATCACAAGAGCTGAAACTGCTGCTGCCCACATCCAGGCTTCACCATTGGTCAGGTGAAGACCAACGTGTTTTAGACCTTTTTTGATGGTTACAAGTGCAATCACCATTGTTGTGATGAACATGTAAACAGGTACAAAACGTTTCGCGTTAAACAGAGGGTTCTCTGTATCAAAAATCAGGCGTTGTGCGCTGACAAAGATAACGTAAGCAAAGAAACCTGAAATCACTGGCGTAATAATCCAGCTACCAACAATGCCTTGAACGCTGCCCCAGTCAACCGCTTCAGTACCTACTGATACGCATGCAAAACCAATGATTGCACCGATGATTGAGTGAGTCGTTGATACTGGCCAGCCCATGTAAGAAGCAAGAAGCAGCCATGTACCTGCTGCTAAAAGCGCAGACATCATGCCGTAGACAAGAACATCTGGTTGACTAGCAAATAAAGAAGTTTCGATTACACCTTTACGGATAGTGTCGGTTACTTCACCGCCTGCAAGGTAAGCACCTGCAAATTCGAAGATCATCGCAATGATGATAGCTTGTTTTACAGTTAGCGCTTTTGAACCTACAGATGTACCCATCGCATTAGCAACGTCGTTCGCGCCAATACCAATCGCCATCATGAAACCAAAAATCGCTGCAACAATAATCAGGACAGTGCCGTAGTTCGCAAGGATATCCATCGTAATACCTAGTTGTTTTATAACAAGCGGAACAAAATTTTACGCGCGCCAAACCATAAGACGATGAAAATAGTCATCGTCCCTATGACACGTGTTAATTATGCTCTTCGTTATGTCGTTAACTTTATGTTTTAAGATCGAGATAGCATGACTTCCAAACGAGCACCTACGCGCTGCGCTTGGTCGGCAATACCACCTACCCATTCAAGAATCTTGTATAGGAACATGACATCGATAGGGTTCATGTCAGCTTCAATCACCATCAACTGCTGGCGAAGTTCAATCTGCATGGCATCGGTATCATCTTCGATAACGTCTAATTGATGAATCATTTCAGCGACGAGCGTCACTTCACGGCCTTTGAAGCCGGTTTCTAGCAATTCATCAAGTTCATTGATTACCTTTTGCGCCTGATCGGCAGCATCAAGACAACGTTGAACGTAAGCGAGGAAGTTTGGTTGGAGAGCCTCAGGGATGACAAGTTGACGACCATATACACGGCCAGCAATGTCTTTTGCCAGGTTTGCAAGTTTGTCCTGTTGAGTCAAAAGCTCAAGCATGTCAGTACGGTCGACTGGCATGAACAAACCGCGAGGCAGTTTTAGACGGATTTCACGTTTCAGCACATCCGCTTCTTTCTCTAAGTGAGAAATTTGTGCACGGATTTCTGCTGCTTTTTCCCAATCACCCTTTGAAGATACTTCAAAGAATTTCACCAAGTGTGAACAACATTCGTTGACACACACAACGTGGCGTTGCAAAGGCTTAATTGGGGACTTTGCAAATAACCCCATAATTGTATTTACTGGCATGGTCATTCAACCTAATAACTATAACCTTAAAAAAACATACACCATTTCTGAGTGCTTGGCGAAATGTTGAACGATGGCTATAAAGGCGCGCATGGTAACGCATTAAATCGCTCATTAAAACTGTTTTAGATCATCATTCCGGCGATATTTCTCTCTTGCCGTGTGAGAAATTACGCAATATCCTGTTTCTATCTGCTTTGAAAGGTATAGCTATGGAAACCGAAATAGAACTGAAGTTTTTTGTTTCTCCTGAATTTTCAGAAACTTTAAAAGAAAAAATTTCTGAGACAAAAGTACTTCAGCATAGTTGTCGTGACTTGGGTAACACCTATTTTGATACTGCCGATAAATGGCTTAGAAAGCACGACATTGGTTTAAGAATTCGCCGTTTTGATGATGTATTCGTCCAAACCGTAAAGACAGCAGGACGCGTCGTCGCAGGCTTACATCAAAGACCAGAATACAATGCTGAGCACACTAGCGACGAGCCTAATCTGTCGCTTCATCCTCTAGATATTTGGCCTCCAGGTAAAGATGCAGAAACGCTGCAATCCGAGCTTATGCCATTATTCTCGACCAACTTCACACGTGAACAATGGCTGATTGGCATGCCCGATGGCAGTCAGATTGAAGTTGCCTTTGACCAAGGCTTAGTTGTAGCCAAAGGTGAAGACGAAGAAGAGAAGCAAGAGCCAATTTGCGAAGTTGAACTGGAACTTAAGTCTGGCCAAACCGAAGCTTTATTCACACTGGCACGCAGCTTTTGCGAGCAAGGCGGTATGCGCTTGGGTAACTTGAGCAAAGCCGCGAAAGGTTATCGACTTGCAAGCGGTTATGCGGGTGATGAAGTAAAATCATTGGCACTTGTGGACAGTAGTCCGACGGATACCGTTGAATTTTGCTTGATCAACTCTTTAGAGCACGCTTTGTCTCATTGGCATTATCACGAGCAAATTTATGCTGAGCGTGACAGCGTGGAAGCACTGCGTGAAATCAGTAATGCCATTCGTTTCATTCGTCAAACATTGACTATTTTTGGCGGGATTGTCCCTCGTCGCGCGAGTGCGATTCTGCGCCAAGAGCTTAAATGGTTGGAAGAAGAACTGAGTTGGTTGGATGAGCATGCACACCTTGAAGAGCTCTTAGATGACAAAGGCAATGTGCTGCGTAAGTTGGATGCGCGTAAGTTCTTAGTATCTGAGCTGACTCAGCAGTTACAAGAGTTGCCAAGCCGTGAAGAAGTGCTAGGGTTGCTCAATTCCGCGCGTTACACAGGGTTACTGCTGGATCTAAGCCGCTGGATCTTAGCACGCGGTTGGCAGCCATTTCTTGATGAAAAAGCACGTGAAAAGATGGCAAGTAACATCATGCCGTTTTCAGTTACTCAGCTCGATCGCACTTGGGCTGAGCTAATGGAAGCTTTCCCAGCAGAGCGCGATTTGACGGCGCAAGAGTACGTTGATCAGCGTTATCGCTTATTGCGTAACCTCTATACTGGTATTGGTTTCGCGAGTTTGTATAACTCGGATGAGCGTAACAGCTTCCGTTTACCATGGGCGGATCTGGTGCATGGTATCGATGATCTGCTAATGCTGAACCACTTGCTCCCGTTGGTTGATATGCTGGAAGACGCAGAAAAAGAGCAGTTAGAACGCTGGTTGCACCGTCAAGAGCGCTCAATTTTGCATGCAATGGATCAAACCCGAGCGATCAGTGTGGAAGTACAGCCTTATTGGCGTGAATGATCGTTCTGGTGGTAACGACAAAAAAATAGGACCGCATGGTCCTATTTTTTTGTCTCTGTTTTACGTTGTTGTAGCTCTTTTTCCATGAAATCGAGTCGTTCTAGTATTTGAGCTTGTTGGGTTAGGAGCTGCTCGAGCATACGTTCTTTATTGATTGAACTGTGCGTCTGTTGTTTCGTTGGGGCAGTAAGGATAGAGGTGATAAGACCCGAGATCATACCAAAGATACCCACCCCGCAAACAATGATGATGACAGCCAAAAACTTTCCTATGGAGGTCACAGGATAATGATCGCCGTAACCAACCGTTGAGATCGTTACAAATACCCACCACAAAGCATCGGCGCCAGTGCGAATATTCGCTTCTGGGTTTTTCGCTTCGATAAACAGCATTGCACTAGAACCGAGCGTTATGAGGATAACCATCAATAGCAGTATAGAGGCGACCGTAGTTTCGCGGCGGTTTTCTTTGAGCTGATGCAAAATGAACTTTGACGAACGCAGTACTAATACCACTCGCATAATATGAAAAATACGAGCAAAGCGCAGGGGCTCTATCAATGGGATGCTCGCCACGAAATCTATCCAATGACGTTTAAGGAATAACCAGCGATCTGTGGACCGGATCAAATCAATGGTGAGCTGTAGTAGAAAAATACTACAGATTATGAAATCCAGACCGATAAGAACTTGACGGGTTTCGTGATCGATCGGGAAAAACAACAAGCCAGAGATCACAAATAGTGCCATAAAAGACAATATTAGTGACAACAGGCCCATCGGTCGTGTGCTGTCTTTGATATCATTGTTTTTCATACGAAGCTCAAAATAAATCGCGTAACCACGCAAAGCGCGAACATAACTATAAGTAATATAAAGATTATAGATAAAGACTATATAAGACTCGGTGGAGAACTGACAATGGAAAAGCTGGCATTTAAGCCATGGGAAAGGGTCATATCCGACATTCGACTGGTGCCTAAAATGGTCATGTTGATGGTCTTCAGCACTGTCCTGATCGTGGCAAAACAACTGTGGGACGCAAACACTTTTTACGACTCACTTTTAGCGGCGACACAAAACGCGCAAGTTGCCCAACAGCATTATGAAGCATACTTAACGCAAGTTGCTTGGCAAACCGCCTTATTGATAGTGGTTTTTGTCGTGCTCTTATTAGCGGCGGCTAGAGTAATGTTGCGTCAAACACAGTATCTGAGCGACGCGATCAAACTGATGGCGAGCAAGAACCTCTCTGTTCCATTTGGTATGGATTGTAAAGATGAATACGGAGACGTGGCACGTGAATTAGAAAAGACACGTCGACAATTGCACGATGTGATTCAAATGCAAATTAATGCGTCTGATGAATTATCAACGCTCACCGAAGTCATGACACTGAGCATGTCGGAAACGAAGGAATCGGCGCAAGAAGAGTTTAACGAAATTGATCAACTTGCTACGGCGATGAGTGAGATGTCGTCGACGGTCCAAACGGTTGCGGAACATGCCCAGACGGCATCTTCTCTAACAGAGCAAGCTTCCGCACAAGCAATTTCTGGTCAGCAGTTCTTGCAAAGTACAATGGCGAAAATGAGTGAACTTTCGTCGGATATCGCTTCATCGGCACAAGCGGTTAACCAAGTTGAAGAACGTGTTGAAGCCATTGGTAGCGTTGTGGGGACGATTCAAGGCATTTCTGAACAAACCAACCTGCTTGCACTGAATGCGGCGATTGAAGCGGCGCGAGCTGGCGAGGCTGGGCGGGGTTTTGCTGTGGTTGCAGATGAAGTTCGTAACCTTGCCCAACGCACACAACAAGCGACGGTAGAAATTCAAGAGATGATCGCACAGCTGCAAACCAGTGCTGAATCTGCGGTAGAACTCATGGAAAAAAGCGTTGTAGAAGCGGCAGATGGAAACGAGCTGGTTTCTAATGCTGGATCTGAGCTCGATGGTATTGTTGGGCAAGTGACGCAAATCAATGACATGAACTTCCAGATCGCGACGGCGTCTGGTCAGCAAAGCAGTGTTGCAGAAGAGATGAGCCAAAACCTCACCAATGTACGTGAGTTGGTGGAAGCCTCAGTTGTTGTCGTTACCGAGCTGCTAGAAACCTCTGAAATGATGCAAAATAATGCAGGTGAGCTAGACAAGAAGATCAAATCTTTCCAAGTTTAATATTCGATCCCGAACTTTTGATAAAACGCCCACAAACCTTTTGTGGGCGTTTTTATTTGCTTTCAGTCTGGTATAAAGAATGAGTTACCGTGCTTTTCAAACAAGGAAGAAAAATGCAGCTGCCTTCGCCACTGATTTCTATCGCTGAATCTGCCGTACAAAACGCCCAAGACGCAGGTTATTTTCCCCTTTGGCCCGATGAGGTTGCGCAGCAATTTCGTTATGTGGCGGGCTTAAGCCAATTTATAACCGAAGCCATTCATCGCGATGAAGTCCTAGCCCGTGAGTTGCCAAGTATGTTAGCGCAGCCAAGTCGTCAGGAGTCTTACCGCTCACGCCTTGCTGGACTGTTGGAACAATGTCCTGATGAGATGTCTGGTCATCGCGTATTGCGTCAGTTTCGCAACCGAGAAATGGTGTACATTGCGTGGAAGGATTTCACGCATGCATGGTCTCTAGAGACGTCTTTAAGCCACTTATCTGAGTTGGCAGAAGCGATGATTTTTGAAACCTATCAATGGCAATATCAAGTGTGTTGTCAGGAGTGGGGCACGCCAACAAGTGAGGACGGTGAAGTGCAGCCGATGTTAATTATCGGCATGGGGAAACTAGGTGGTGGCGAGTTAAACTTTTCTTCCGATATTGATCTAATTTTCACGTATCCAGAGAATGGCGAAACCCAAGGCGCACGCCGCAGCATTGCCAATGCCCAGTTCTTTACTCGTCTTGGTCAACGCATCATCAAAGCGCTCGACCAACAAACCTTCGATGGTTTTTGCTACCGCGTCGACATGCGACTTCGCCCATTTGGAGAAAGTGGCCCTTTGGTAATGAGCTATGCCGCACTTGAAGATTATTACCAAGAACAGGGGCGAGATTGGGAACGTTACGCGATGATCAAAGCTCGGGTGATGGGATGTGAGATGTACCCGCAGTATCAAGAGCTACGCCAAATGCTGCGCCCTTTTGTTTTTCGTCGTTATATTGATTTCAGTGCGATTCAATCTTTGCGTCGAATGAAGTCGATGATCAGTAGCGAGGTTCGCCGCCGAGGTTTGAATAACAACATTAAGCTAGGTGCGGGTGGCATCCGAGAAATTGAATTTATCGCTCAAGTTTTTCAATTGATTCGAGGTGGTCGAGAACCTTCTTTGCGTAATCGAGGGCTGTTGGAAACGCTACAAGGCATTGAAGAGCTGGCATTGCTTACTCCACAAGAAGTCAGCGATCTAGAAGCCGCATACAAGTACTTGCGTCAATTAGAAAACTTGTTGCAAGCAATGGCGGATAAGCAAACCCAGACGCTGCCTGATTGCGAAACCGAACGCTTAAAGCTCGCCACCGCGATGAAAATAAGCTGTTGGGAGCAATTGATTGAGCAAACCCAGCAGCATATGGCAAATGTTCACCAAGTTTTTGAATCACTAATTGGTGATGATGAAGAAGACGAGGGGACTACTGTTGCTCGTCATTTTCATGAGCTATGGGATATGGCCGACAAGCAAGACGTTCTTGAGCATATCTTGCAGCAGGATATTCAGATTGAAGAATTTGCTTCATGCGCGAAAACCATCATCAACTTTAAAACCGATCTGGCCAAAAAAACGTTAGGCCCACGTGGACGCGAAGTGCTCAACCGTTTGATGCCGAAAGTGTTTGATGCGGTCTTTGCCCATCCTGAGGCACAGTTTGGTTTATCTCGTGTACTTCACTTGCTACACAACATCTGCACTCGCACAACTTACTTGGAATTATTGGATGAGCATCCAGCGGCTCTGGTGCAGCTCGTACGTTTGTGTACCGCAAGCCCAATGATTTCAGAGCAGCTGTCTCGTTATCCTATCTTGCTTGATGAGTTGATCGATCCTGCGCAGCTATACAATCCCATTCCATTAGACAGTTACCGTACAGAGCTGCGTGATTATTTGGCGCGTATTCCTGAAGATGATATGGAACAGCAAATGGAAGCGTTGCGTCAGTTTAAGCAAATTTGTATTTTGCGTATTGCAGCGGCAGATATTGCTGGCGCATTGCCAGTGATGAAAGTGAGTGACCATTTAACTTATTTAGCGGAAGCTATCGTGGATGCGGTGATCAGTCAGGCTTGGTTGCAAGTGTCTGAAAAGTACGGCGAGCCAACGCATGTGAAAGATCGTGAAGGCAAAGGCTTTGCTGTAATTGGTTATGGTAAAGTCGGAGGGTGGGAGCTCGGCTATAACTCCGATTTGGATATTGTCTTCATGCATGACTGCTCAGTCAATGTCTACACTGACGGCAAAAAAGAGATTGATGGCCGTCAGTTCTACCTTCGTTTAGCACAGCGTATCATTCATATTTTCTCCACTCGCACCGCTTCCGGTATTTTATACGAGGTCGATACCCGATTGCGTCCGTCCGGTGCATCGGGTTTGTTGGTTAGCCCAACGGACGCGTTCGACGACTATCAACATCAAGACGCGTGGACATGGGAGCATCAAGCACTTGTCCGCGCGCGCATGATTTATGGTGATGAACCACTGGCGATAGCATTTCACAATACGCGGCATGATGTGTTGTGCAAAGCACGCGATCAAGCTGAACTGAAAAAAGACGTTGTCGAAATGAGAGAAAAAATGCGCGGTCATCTTGGGGGGAAAAAGCCAGGCCGCTTTATGCTCAAGCAAGATGTAGGTGGGATTACCGATATCGAATTTCTCGCTCAGTACCTAGTGCTCAACTATAGTCACGATAAGCCGAAATTGACGCGTTGGTGTGATAATGTGCGCATCTTTGAAACGCTCATTGCGCAAGATGTTATGGACGAAGACCAAGCAATGCAGTTGATACGTGCTTACACGACAATGCGCAACGAAATACACCGCCGAAATCTACTCAATTTAGACGCTGATGTGGTGGAAGATAAGTTTGTTGCCGAAAGGGAGTGGGTAAAACAGGCTTGGAATCAGTGGTTCAGTTAAGACCATATATTTAGCCTCGATAAGGGCTGTGATAAACTCACTTCGATTTAATTTTTGGAGACCAACAATGAAACCAATTCTACCTGATTACAACAGCGCTGGTGTGCTCATCATCGGTGATGTCATGCTAGATCGTTACTGGTATGGCCCAACCGGGCGCATTTCTCCTGAAGCGCCGGTTCCTGTTGTAAAAGTAGAAAACAATGAAGAGCGTCCTGGTGGTGCTGCGAACGTTGCGATGAACATCGCATCACTAGGTGGCCATGCTCACATTGTTGGTCTAACTGGGGAAGATGAGCCTGCAAAAGTGCTGACGGAGACGCTGAGCTCACTCAATGTGAAGTGCGATTTCGTTGCACTGCCTGATTACCCAACGATTACGAAGCTTCGCGTAATGAGCCGTGGACAACAGCTTATTCGTCTCGACTTCGAAGACAAGTTTGAAAACACAGATTCTGCACCGGTGCTATCACGTATGGATGCCGCACTGCCAAACGTTAAAGCCGTGATTATGTCTGACTACGCAAAAGGTTCGTTAGAGCATGTTCAGGCATACATTCAAAAAGCGCGCGCAGCAAATATTCCGGTTTTCATTGACCCGAAAGGTGCGGATTTTGAACGCTATCGTGGCGCAACACTTCTTACGCCAAACATGAAAGAGTTCGAAGACGTTGTAGGTAAAGTGAAATCTGACCAAGAGCTAGTAGAGAAAGCACTGGCTTTGGTTGAAGAGTTTGAATTTGAAGCGCTTTTAGTGACACGCAGCGAAAACGGAATGACCTTGATTCGTCGTGGCCAGGAACCTTTCCACCTTCCAACTCAAGCGAAAGAAGTGTACGACGTGACAGGTGCGGGCGACACGGTTATCTCTGTATTGGCAGCGTCTGTTGCCGCAGGCAAATCATTTGAAGAAGCGTGTGCACTAGCAAACGCAGCGGCAGGTGTTGTGGTTGGTAAACTAGGCACGTCAACGCTTTCTGAGATTGAATTAGCAGAAGCGGTACATGGCAGCCAAGACACGGATTACGGTGTGATTTCAGAAAAAGCACTGATCGAAGCGGTGAAAAAAGCACGTGCTCGTGGCGAGAAAGTCGTTATGACAAACGGCTGCTTTGATATTCTACACGCTGGGCATGTGTCTTACTTAAACCATGCTGCTGAACTGGGCGATCGCCTAATCGTTGCGGTTAATACCGATGAGTCAGTAAAACGCCTTAAAGGCCCTGGTCGTCCGGTAAACCCAACCGATCGCCGCATGGCGGTGTTGGCAGGTTTGGGCGCTGTGGATTGGGTTGTACCATTTAGTGAAGATACGCCGCAGCGTTTGATCTCAGAAGTTCTACCAAGCTTGCTAGTAAAAGGCGGTGACTACAAACCAGAAGAGATTGCTGGTGGTAAAGAAGTCATTGCGGCGGGTGGTGAAGTTCGTGTATTGAACTTTGAAGATGGCTGCTCGACCAGTGAAATCATTAATGCAATCAAAGGCGGTAAGGGCTAAGGATGCTGTTTGTTAGCATTGAAATGCTATTTGCTCATAAAGGTCGCTAAGTGCGGCCTTTTTGATACTTGTAGTTCAGAGGCACTTTTAAGCTCTGAACTACAAGTAATAAAAAACGCCAGCTGATAACTCAACTGGCGTTTTTTATTTATTAAGACCTGAAGTATTCAGTTCGCGGTTATTTTGCCGCTTTCAAACCTGCATCAACGTCCAAGATGTCTTGTTCGCTTAGCGTACCAACTGCTTGGCGTAGCTGAAGAACACTTAAGATGTAGTCGTAACGAGCGTTCGATAGGTTTTTGTTCGCATCGTATAGACGACGAGTCGCGTCCAGTACATCAACGATAGTACGAGTACCTACATCAAAGCCAGCTTCTGTTGCTTCTAGTGCAGAGCGTGCAGAAATAACCGCTTGCTCATACGCACGTAATGCGCCGATAGAGGCGTTAATGTTGTTGTTTTGTGCGCGAACATCTTTGACTACGCTACGGTACTGTGCTTCAAGATCTTCGCTTGCTGCCACGTATGCGTATTCAGCTTGTTTGGTTTGAGAGGTTACGTTACCACCTGTATATAGCGGTACAGCAAGGTTCACACCGATATTGAAGTTGTCACTAGTACGGTCACTATTGGCATTGCGGTTTAGGCCACTATTGAATGTGTTGTCCGTTCCTGAGTAATCTCCGTAATTGTAACCACCATCTAGAGAGAGCGTTGGTAAGTGGCCAGAGCTTGCTAGTGAAATATTGTCACGCGCGATGTCTTGAAGAATACGTGAAGATAGCAAGGTCAGGTTTTTGGTTTTTGCTTCATCAATGAGTGATTCAGCTGGTACGGTCGATGGGCTAGCGGTGAAGCGGCCAGTATCCAAAATGTTGAGATCTTTGTGCTCTTGGCCTGTAATTTCACGCAGTGACTCGTAGCTATTAGTTAGCGCGTTTTCTGCCAACACTTCGTCCGCTAGCACTTGGTCGTACTGAGCTTGTGCGTCATGCACGTCAGTGATTGCAGACAAACCTACTTCAAAACGCTGTTTAGTTTGCTCTAATTGACGACCCACTGCGGCTTTTTCTGCTCGTACGAAAACAAGATTATCTTGCGCGCGTAGAACTTCAAAATACGCTTGTGACACGCGAAGGATCAGTGCCTGTTGCGTCGCTGCGTAAGTCGCGTCTGCTTGGCGAGCGCTTTTCTCAGCAGTATCTAGAGAGATCCAAGATGCGCGATTGTATAGAGTTTGTGAGAAACTTACCCCAGCAGTTAGAGCATCTTGATCATTCGATGATTTGCCCAGAGCGCCATCGTTATAATCGTTGTCACCACGAGTTAAATTGTAACCCGCAGTAAGGTTAATTTGTGGTAATAGAGCACTACGGCTTGAGGTGATTGCTTCGAAAGCTTGGTCACGTTGTGCTGCTACACTGAGCAATTGTGGATCATTTTGTTTTGCCAAGTCGTAGATTTCAGCCAAAGAGTCTGCGAACGCAGACGTACTCATGCTACCTAGCGCTGCACTGATAAATAGTGGAAGCAATTTTTTCATTTTCTATTCCCGCGGTCCATAGATTGGTTAATTCT